>JAPLSD010000474.1 GCA_026398835.1 Pseudomonas sp. | reverse complement strand
TGAAAGCCGTGGAAGCCGAGGCAGAACTTACGCCGTGAGAGGTGTGTATGTACAACTGGACCAGCGCACTCGCCGACCTGCAGAACCAGGGCGAACCCTGCGTGTTGGTGACCATCATCGAAGAGCTCGGCTCGACGCCGCGCAATGCCGGTTCGAAGATGGTTGTCAGCGCCACACAAAGCTTCGACACCATCGGCGGCGGGCATCTGGAATACAAGGCGATGCAGCTCGCTCGGGAGATGCTCGCCAGTGGTAAACAGGACACCCATCTGGAGCGCTTCACCCTGGGCGCCAGCCTCGGCCAGTGCTGCGGCGGTGTGACCGTGTTGCTGTTCGAACCCATGGGTCAGGTCCAGGCGCAGATCGCGGTATTTGGCGCAGGACATGTCGGTCGGGCGTTGGTACCGCTATTGGCCAGCCTGCCCTGCCGGGTGCGCTGGATCGACTCCCGGGAGCAGGAATTTCCCGAGCAGATCCCCCAGGGCGTGCGCAAAATTGTCAGCGAAGAGCCGGTGGATGAAGTCGATGACCTGCCCGCCGGCAGTTACTGCATCGTCATGACCCATAATCATCAGCTCGATCTGGAATTGACCGCCGCGATCCTCAAGCGCAACGACTTCGCCTACTTCGGCCTGATCGGTTCGAAGACCAAACGGGTCAAGTTCGAACATCGCCTGCGTGACCGCGGTTTCGACAACGCGCTGCTGCAACGCATGCGCTGCCCGATGGGCATCGGTGAAGTCAAAGGCAAGCTGCCTGTGGAAATCGCCATCTCCATCGCCGGCGAAATCATCGCCACCTATAACGCGAATTTCGGCCAGCGCACCGCGAACGCCGAACCCATTGCCAAGTTGCTGCCAGCCTCACGCCGCAGCCAAGCCACGAACTGAGAAACCTCATGCCTTTAACTCGCAAAGCCTACCGCGCCGCCATTCTGCACAGCATCGACGACCCCGCCATCGTGGGGATCGAAGCTTCTTATGAGTATTTCGAAGACGGTTTGCTGGTCGTCGATAACGGCCAAATCAGCGCCGTCGGCCATGCCAGCGAACTGCTCGCCAATCTACCGGCCGATATCGACGTCATCCATTATCAGGATGCGCTGATCACTCCCGGCTTCATCGACACCCACATCCACTTGCCGCAAACCGGCATGGTCGGTGCCTACGGCGAGCAGCTGCTGGATTGGCTCAACACCTACACGTTCCCTTGCGAAAGCCAGTTCGCCGACAAGGCCCACGCAGAAGAGGTAGCGGGCATTTTTATCAAGGAACTGCTGCGCAACGGCACGACCACCGCGCTGGTATTCGGCAGCGTACACCCGCAATCGGTGACCTCGTTCTTCGAAGCCGCCGAACAGCTGGACCTGCGGATGATCGCCGGCAAAGTAATGATGGACCGCAATGCGCCGGACTACCTGACCGACACCGCCGAATCCAGCTACCTCGAAAGCAAAGCGCTGATCGAACGCTGGCACGGCAAGGGCCGTCTGCACTATGCAGTGACCCCGCGCTTCGCGCCGACCAGCACCCCGGAACAACTGACCCTGGC
>JAPLSD010000066.1 GCA_026398835.1 Pseudomonas sp. | reverse complement strand
GAGTTGGGGATCTGACATGAACGATCACAACAACACTATCCAGTTGGAAACCGCCATGACCACAACCACCATGACCATGATCCAGGCCCTGCGCTCGGCCATGGATGTGATGCTTGAGCGTGACGACAACGTCGTGGTCTTTGGCCAGGACGTAGGCTACTTCGGCGGCGTGTTCCGCTGCACCGAAGGCTTGCAGAGCAAGTACGGTACCTCGCGAGTGTTCGATGCGCCGATCTCCGAAAGCGGCATTGTCGGCGTCGCCGTGGGCATGGGCGCCTACGGTCTGCGGCCGGTGGCCGAGATCCAGTTCGCCGATTACGTCTACCCGGCGTCGGACCAGATCATTTCCGAAGCGGCGCGTCTGCGCTATCGCTCGGCCGGCGAGTTCACCGCGCCGATGACCCTGCGCATGCCTTGCGGCGGCGGCATCTACGGCGGCCAGACCCACAGCCAGAGTATTGAGGCAATGTTCACCCAGGTCTGCGGCCTGCGCACGGTGATGCCATCCAACCCCTACGACGCCAAAGGCCTGTTGATCGCCTCCATCGAAAACGATGACCCGGTGATCTTCCTTGAGCCGAAACGCCTCTACAACGGCCCGTTCGACGGCCACCACGACCGCCCGGTAACCCCTTGGTCGAAACACCCGGCCGCGCAAGTGCCGGACGGTTACTACACCGTGCCGCTGGACGTGGCGGCCATCGCCCGTCCGGGCAAGGATGTCACCATCCTCACCTATGGCACCACGGTCTATGTGTCGCAAGTCGCGGCTGAAGAAACCGGTGTCGATGCTGAAGTGATCGACCTGCGCAGCCTGTGGCCGCTGGACCTGGAAACCATCGTCAATTCGGTGAAGAAAACCCGTCGCTGCGTGATCGTTCACGAAGCGACCCGCACTTGCGGCTTCGGTGCCGAGCTGGCCGCCCTGGTGCAAGAGCACTGCTTCCACTATCTGGAAGCGCCTATCGAGCGCGTCACTGGCTGGGATACCCCGTATCCGCATGCTCAGGAATGGGCGTACTTCCCTGGCCCGTCCCGTGTGGGCGCGGCTTTGCATCGGGTTATGGAGGTCTGAATGGGCACGCACGTTATTAAAATGCCGGACATTGGCGAAGGCATTGCAGAAGTTGAATTGTCGGTGTGGCACGTCAAGGTCGGCGACATGGTCGTCGAAGATCAGGTGTTGGCCGATGTGATGACCGACAAGGCGATGGTCGACATCCCTTCGCCGGTGAATGGCAAGGTCATCGCCTTGGGCGGTGTGCCGGGCGAAGTCATGGCGGTTGGCAGCATACTGATCAGCATTGAAGTCGAAGGCGCGGGCAACGTTAAAGAGTCGGCTCAGCCTGCGGCAGTGAAAGAAACACCTGCGCCGGTTGCAGCACCCAAGATTGAAGCGGTGGTTGAAAGCAAACCGGTTGCGGCCCCGCGCCCAGCCGTGTGCCAGGGCCCGATGGTTGCTCGCGAGGCCGATGAGCGTCCTCTGGCCTCCCCGGCCGTGCGCAAACATGCGCTTGATCTCGGCATCCAATTGCGTCTGGTCCGTGGCACCGGCCCTGCCGGGCGGGTTCTGCACGAAGACCTCGACGCCTATCTGGCTCAGGGTCAACAGCCGCAATCGACCGCTGCTGCCGCTTACGCCGAGCGTAACGACGAAGAGCAGATCCCGGTAATCGGCATGCGCCGCAAGATCGCCCAGCGCATGCAGGACGCTACCCGGCGCGCCGCGCACTTCAGTTATGTCGAAGAAATCGACGTTACCGCCGTCGAAGAACTGCGCGCGCACTTGAACGAAAAACACGGCGCGACTCGCGGCAAGCTGACGTTGTTGCCGTTCCTGGTGCGCGCCATGGTCGTGGCCCTGCGGGATTTCCCACAGATCAACGCCCGTTACGACGACGAAGCCCAGGTCATCACCCGCCTCGGCGCGGTGCATGTGGGTGTCGCGACCCAAAGCGACATCGGCTTGATGGTGCCAGTGGTGCGTCACGCCGAAGCCCGCAGCCTGTGGGACAGCGCCGCAGAAATCTCCCGCTTGGCGACCGCTGCACGCAATGGCAAAGCCAGCCGCGATGAACTGTCCGGCTCGACCATTACCCTGACCAGCCTCGGTGCCCTTGGCGGCATCGTCAGCACCCCGGTGCTGAACCTGCCGGAAGTGGCGATCGTCGGCGTCAACAAGATCGTCGAACGGCCGATGGTGATCAAAGGCCAGATCGTGGTGCGCAAGATGATGAACCTCTCCAGCTCCTTCGACCATCGCGTGGTCGATGGCATGGACGCGGCGCAATTCATCCAGGCCATTCGCGGCCTGCTCGAACAACCCGCCACGCTGTTTGTTGAATAGGCATTTGTGGAGCAAGGCATGCAACAGACTCTGAACACCAAGCTGCTGATTATCGGTGGCGGCCCTGGCGGTTATGTGGCGGCGATTCGTGCCGGGCAACTGGGCATTCCGACCATTCTGGTGGAAGGCCAGGCGCTGGGCGGCACGTGCCTGAACATCGGCTGCATTCCGTCCAAAGCACTGATCCACGTCGCTGAACAGTTCCATCAGACCCAACACCACAGCCAAGGCTCGGCGCTGGGGATCAAGGTTTCGGCGCCAACCCTGGACATCGGCAAAAGCGTCGAGTGGAAAGACGGCATCGTCGATCGCCTGACCACCGGCGTTGCCGCGCTGCTGAAGAAGCACAAAGTCCAGGTCATTCAAGGCTGGGCCAAAGTGATCGACGGCAAAACCGTTGAAGTCGAAAGCGCCAACACCCGCATCCAGTGCGAACACCTGCTGCTGGCCACCGGTTCGAAAAGCGTCAACCTGCCGATGCTGCCGATTGGCGGACCGATCATCTCGTCCACCGAAGCCCTCGCCCCAACCTCAGTCCCGAAACGGCTGATCGTGGTCGGTGGCGGCTATATCGGACTGGAACTGGGGATCGCCTATCGCAAGCTCGGCGCTGAAGTCAGCGTGGTCGAGGCGCAGGATCGCATTCTGCCGGCCTACGATCAGGAACTGACCCAACCGGTCGCTGAAGCGCTGAAACAGCTGGGCGTGAAGTTGCACCTCAAGCACAGCGTCGAAGGTTTCGATGCGCAGACCAACACCTTGCAAGTGCGCGATCCGGACGGCGAAATCCTTAACCTGGAAACCGATCAGGTGCTGGTCGCCGTCGGCCGTCGCGCCAACACCCAAGGCTGGAACCTCGAAGCCCTGAACCTGGACATGAACGGTTCGGCGATCAAGATCGACAACCGTTGCCAGACCAGCATGCGTAACGTCTGGGCCATCGGCGACCTGAGCGGCGAACCGATGCTCGCCCACCGCGCCATGGCCCAAGGGGAAATGGTTGCGGAACTGATCTCGGGCAAACACCGCGAGTTCAACCCCACCGCCATTGCCGCCGTGTGCTTTACCGACCCGGAACTGGTCGTGGTCGGCAAGACCCCGGATGACGCCAAAGCCGCAGGACTGGATTGTATTACCGCCAACTTCCCGTTTGCCGCCAACGGCCGGGCGATGACCCTGGAGTCGAAAAGCGGCTTCGTGCGGGTTGTGGCACGCCGCGACAATCATCTGATTGTCGGTTGGCAAGCCGTCGGGGTCGGTGTTTCGGAACTGTCCACCGCGTTCGGCCAATCCCTGGAAATGGGCGCACGGCTGGAAGACATCGCCGGCACCATCCACGCCCACCCGACACTGGGTGAAGCGGTACAGGAAGCGGCACTGCGGGCCCTTGGCCACGCCTTGCATCTGTAACCGCCCCTGTAGGAGCCGAGCTTGCTCGCGATGAATGCACCACCGTATGTCTGATACACCGCATCATCGTTCATCGCGAGCAAGCTCGGCTCCTACAAGGAACGCGTTTTCGGGCTGCGATTTAGCCCAAGAATGAAGTATTGTTGTCCCCATCCAGAAAAACGTCAGAAGCCTTGAACCGTTCAGGCGATTGTTAAGTGATAGAGGGTGTCATGGGTAACGAAAGCATCAATTGGGACAAGCTGGGTTTTGACTACATCAAGACAGACAAGCGCTATCTGTCGCACTGGCGCGATGGCGCCTGGGACAAAGGCACCCTGACCGAAGACAACGTGCTGCACATCAGTGAAGGCTCCACTGCCCTTCACTATGGCCAGCAATGCTTCGAAGGCATGAAGGCCTATCGTTGCAAGGACGGCTCGATCAACCTGTTCCGTCCGGACCAGAACGCCTTGCGCATGCAGCGCAGCTGCGCCCGTCTGCTGATGCCGCAAGTGGAAACCGAAGACTTCATCGAAGCCTGCAAGGCCGTGGTCCGCGCCAACGAACGCTTCATCCCGCCTTATGGCACCGGCGGCGCTCTGTACCTGCGTCCGTTCGTGATCGGCGTGGGTGACAACGTCGGTGTGCGCACCGCCCCCGAATTCATCTTCTCGATCTTCTGCATCCCGGTCGGCGCCTATTTCAAGGGCGGCCTGACCCCGCACAACTTCCTGATCTCCAGCTACGACCGCGCCGCACCACAAGGCACCGGCGCAGCCAAGGTCGGTGGCAACTACGCCGCCAGCCTGATGCCCGGTTCCCAGGCCAAGAAGGCGCACTTCGCCGATTGCATCTACCTGGACCCGATGACCCACACGAAAATCGAAGAAGTCGGCTCGGCCAACTTCTTCGGTATCACCCACGACAACATATTCGTTACGCCGAAATCCCCTTCGGTATTGCCGGGCATCACCCGTCTGTCGTTGATCGAGCTGGCAAAATCGCGCCTGGGTCTGGAAGTGATCGAAGGTGACGTGTTCATCGACAAGCTGTCCGACTTCAAGGAAGCCGGCGCCTGCGGTACTGCCGCGGTGATCACCCCAATCGGTGGCATCAGCTACAACGACAAACTGCACGTGTTCCACAGCGAAACCGAAGTCGGCCCGGTCACCCAGAAGCTCTACAAAGAGCTGACCGGTGTGCAGACTGGCGACATCGAGGCGCCAGAGGGCTGGATCGTCAAGGTCTGATTTAGCAGGGCCTGCCCCAAGCGGCACATAACCCATCCATCGCTTCGGCGGTGGGTGGGTTTTTTATTGCGCAAAGTATGACTACCTATGCTCGATGCGTACCCATTCCATATCTCGCTGGTTACAATAGGCCACTATTCAAAGCCATAGGGTTAGGGGCTGCGCCATGAATTTCGACACCTTGACAATGTACTGGCGATCAGAAGTATCCAATAAGAAAAAACCGGGAAGCCGCATAGGCCTGATAAGCAACATCCTTAAACGAACCCGAAAGAACAATACACTTAGGTACTTGTTTTTATTTAGACTTGCACAATACCTAAACACCAAAAAAAGTTTCGCGCGCATTTATGCGAAACGGCTGGAGAGAAAAATCAATCTTAAGTATGGGGTTGATATAAGCATTGATGCCAACATAGGGCCAGGCTTTCGCATCGGCCATCTGCCTGGCGTCGTCATCACGGGCCACGTCCAAATCGGTCGAAATTTTTTTATTCGCCAAAATACAACAATTGGCATAAAAACCATGGGCTTAACCGAGTATGACCTCAGGATTGGTGACAACGTTAGCGTTGGGGCACATAGTTGCATCATCGCAGACACCCTCTCCATTGGTGATAACGTCACGATCGGGGCCATGTCATTCGTCAATAAAAGCATCCCTGAAGGCAGCACTTTTTATAACGCTCGATAACCATTAAGCCTCGATTGCATCCCGATCTATCTGAGTGAACATCCAGTCTATGAAAACCTGCGTGTCCGGCGCCGCATCCTGCGAGACGCCATAGTAATAACGCATCAAGGGCATGCGCAGCTCAGGTAACGGGCAAACAAGGCGTCCGGTCGACAGGTCTTTTCCCAGCAGTGAAGCAGGACACAGGGCGATGCCCATTCCATCCACGGCAGCCTGTAGCACCAGATGCATATGATCGAATTGCAGGGTCGCCTGAGTCGGTAGCTGCGCTATCCCGACATGTTCGGCCCAGTGCTTCCAGTCTGCACTTCTGGTTTTGCCTGACAGCAGGGTATGTCGGTCCAAGGCGCTGACGTCGTCCAGCGGCAAAGTCTGGATCAGGGACGGTGCCGCGACCATCACGATTTCATCTTCGAGCAACAGTTGCGCGAGCACATTGGCGGACCAATCCGCCTGACCTCGGCGAATGACGATGTCGAACACTTCGCGAGACTGATCGGGCGCCAGGGTGCTGGTGACCACTTCGGGCTGAATATCCGGGTGCAGCGCCATGAAATTCGGCAGTCTGGGAATCAGCCAACGCACAGCAAACGATGGCCGGACATTGATTTTCACTTCACTCCAGCCGGTCAAGGCGAGTGGGCCGATTTCGGCATCATTTCCAACGATATCCACATCAAATTCCGCGTGGTCGCGCCCGCGCAATGATCAAAAAAAGGCGCCGCTCCGTCGCGCATAGAACACCTGTAGGAGCACGGCTTGCCGGCGATGGCGTCCTTGAGATCGCCATCGTCGGAACGCCGCCCGGACCAAGCTCGGCTCCTACATAGCGCCCTGGGTCAGAGCTGGTGCGTCCAAAGACGATGGCAAGCTGACGAAGGCTGCGATTTTTAAACTCCCGGCACGCTCCTACGCCAACTTCGGAAATCTCCACCGCCCCCGTGCCTTGCACCGCCGGAAGGATGAACTTATAGTCCGCCCGTCGCCCAAATGGCGATTCAGGTTTGGCGACCTGACACTAGAGAGAGTGCAAAAGCTGTCTGCTTGCTGCAGGCGCTTTTGTACCCGCAAGGCCGTGTTTTATGGCGGCTGTGCGCGGGAGACCTTCGGGTCTGCCGGTTTTCTCTGTGCCGGTTCGCCAACCTGCGTACAGCTGCCACCCATTCGTTTGGCGACGATTGGATGACGGCATTCAGCCAATCAACAGAGAGCTAATCATGAATCGATACCTGCCCATCACCGGCATCGACAACAACGTCCACTCCCTGCTCATCGACACCGAAGCGCCCCTCGACGTCCTGCACGACACCGCGGCCTACCGCATCGGCGCCGTCACCCAATTGTTGGAAAACCTCGCCATGCGCGAAGAAATCCACTCCGACGCCGTAGTCCTCCACGACTTCGCCCGGGTCCTGGCCATCCCCCTGCGCGACGGCTGTGATTTGTTGGACGTGATCGGGCGCAGGTTGCAGGCACAGGCTTCGGATTGAATAAAAACGGGCGACCTCTGGGGTCGCCCGTTTTTTTGTTTTGTTATCTGCCTGGGCTGGAGGGGCATGCTGCCAAGGCGCGCCGGCTACTACACCGCCACCATCGGGCTCATTTTGTTGCGCTATGCTTTACAGCCAGTTCCCCACTTTCTGATTTTTTTGACATCACGGTTGGGATTCCCAACGTCACTTGCCAAAATGGAGAAAGGTATGAAGCTCTACTACACCTCTGGTGCCTGCTCGCTTTCGCCACACATCGTCCTCTGCGAACTGGGCCTGGCCCACGAAACGGAGAAGGTTGATCTCAAGTCCCACACCACCGCCAGTGGTGCGGATTTCTATACGATCAACCCCAAGGGCTACGTCCCGGTGTTGCAGCTGGACAACGGTGAACTGCTCACCGAAGGGCCGGCCATCGTCCAGTACCTGGCCGACCAGAAGCCGACCGCCGGCCTTCTGCCACCCGCCGGTTCCATGGCTCGCAGCCGCGCGCAGGAATGGCTGAATTTCATCGCAACCGAACTGCACAAAAGCTTTGCACCGCTGTTCAACCCCACCAGCCCGGATGAACTCAAAGACAGCGCCCGTGCCACCATTGCCCGTCGCCTGGGTCTGATCGATAAGGCCCTGACTGAACGGGACTATCTCGCTGGCGACCAGTTCAGCGTGGCCGACGCTTACCTGTTCACCATCGTCAATTGGGCCGGCCACATGGCCATCGACCTGACACCCTGGCCGGCCGTCTCGGCCTTCCAGAAGCGAGTTGGCGCCCGCCCCGCCGTGCAACAGGCACTGAAAGCAGAAGGCTTGATCTGATCACAGCTTCCTGCGCTTCGCCTGGCTCACCTCGGGCGACCAACTGGAGCTGAGCGGCCCTGACGGTGAGCACGCCAGTGTCACCGCCCAAGGGCGTTATCGGGCCGAGCGGATTGTGCAATTGCCAGGGTTCGAGGCGTAGCGATGATCAATCGTCTCGCGTCAGCACTTCCAGCAATTCGATCTCGAAGGTCAGGTCTGAATTGGGCGTGATCGCGCCCATCGATCGTTCGCCGTAGGCCAGGTGCGCCGGTACCCAAAGCTTGCGCTTGCCGCCGACTTTCATGCCCATTAGTCCTTGATCCCAGCCCTTGATAACGCGGCCGGTGCCAATCACGCACTGGAACGGTTTACCGCGCTCATACGAAGAGTCGAACTGAGTGCCGTCCTCAAGAAAACCGCGGTACTGGGTGGTGATCAAGGCGCCTTTGACCGCCTCTTTGCCGTCGCCCAGTTGAATGTCTGTCACCTGCAATTCGCTGCTCATCACTCACTCTCATTGGTTCAGTAGCCCTGGATGGCTCCAGAGGCAGGGTTTTCCCAGAATTCTCGTGACTTGGCAACCTTCTTCAGCGCTG
>JAPLSD010000195.1 GCA_026398835.1 Pseudomonas sp. | reverse complement strand
CGGGCATCCATTTGCGGCTACGGGCGGGCGGATCGTCGCCAACCTGGCCAAGCTGCTCAATGCAGCGGGGCAGGGCCGAGGTTTGATCTCGATCTGCGCCGCCGGCGGTCAGGGTGTCACGGCGATTATTGAGCGCTGACCACTGCACGGTTCTGCTGCTCGGCAATCAATCGATTGTGGTTGGCGTAACGCTCGGCCATCACTGAACAGACGATCAACTGCAACGGGTGATAGATCATGATCGGCAGCAGGATCAGCCCCAGCCCCGGGTTAGCGCCGAAGATCAGCGCGGCCATCGGTGCGCCAGCGGCCAGAGACTTTTTGCTGGAACAGAACACAGCGGCAATTTCGTCGGCCGGACTGAACTTCAAGGCGCGGGCGGTACGGGTGGTCATCCAGAGGATGATTGCCAGCAGGACTGCGCTGCCGACTAAGGCACTGAGGATCACCGAGTTGCCCTGCAGCTGCCACATGCCGGAGACCATCGAGTTGCAGAACGCGGCGTAGACCAGCAACAGAATCACCAGCTTGTCGACGATATTGGTGTAGCGCTTGTGCCGAGCGAAAAACTTGCCGAACAACGGCCGCAGTAATTGGCCGAGCACCAGCGGCAGCAGCAGCATCGCGCAGAGGTCCAGCAGGGTTGAACCCAGGTCGATCCCGCCCGCGCCACTTCCCACTACAAAACTCACCAACAACGGCGTGATGAAAATCCCCAGCACGCTGGACAGACTGGCATTGAGAATCGCCGCGGGGACGTTGCCACCGGCGCTGCCGGTCAAGGCCACAGAGGAGGAGATGGTCGAGGGCAGGGCGCACAAATATAAGAAGCCGAGCATCAACAACGACGGGACATGGGACCCCAACAGTTTGTCGCTCAACAGCCAGATCAGTGGAAACACCACGAAGGTGAAGCACTGCACCATGACGTGCAGGCGCCAGTTCTTCAGGCCATGGCTGATTTGTTCGCTGGACAGGTTGATCCCGTGCAGAAAGAACACCAGAAACACACCTATGTTGATCACCCATTCGGCATGCATCGACCCGCCCGAAGCGCCAAAGCGTGGGAACAGGTACGACAGCAAGGTCGCCACCAGCATGCCGCACAAGAACCAGTCGGTGACCACGCGTTTGAGGTGTTTGAAGGCATGCATATCTGGCACCGATAAGATTGTAAGAATTGATGACTTAGCCTAACGTCGGTGTAATCAGCCGTCTTGCGACATAAGGCCAATCAATGCCGACTAACGGACAACGTGGACTCGAACGGCAAATTCCCGCCCTCACGGCATTGCCACGTCCGTTGTATGCCCGTGCTGAAAGCCTCAGCGCCGGCTCCTGGACGCCGCCTCACCGCCACGACTGGGTGCAGTTTTCCTACGCGATCAGCGGCGTACTTGGTGTGCTCACCGCCGAAGGCAGCTTTTTTGCGCCGCCCCAGTGGGGGATCTGGATTCCGGCTGATCTGGAGCATCAAGTGGTGACTTCCATGCGCGCGGAAATGCGCAGCCTCTATGTGCGTCGCGAGGATTGCGCATGGGCGCCTGAGCGTTGCCGGGTGCTGGAAGTGACGTCGCTGGCGCGGGAATTGATTAAGAGTTTTTGCCAGTTACCGGTGGATTATCCACAGGGCAACAGCAGCGAAGCGCGCCTGGTGCAGGTGTTGATGGATCAGTTGGCAAGCTTGCCGGAAGTTGGATTTTCCTTGCCGCTGCCGCGCCATCCACGCTTGCTGGGGCTGTGTAACGAGCTGATAGCCAGCCCCGAACAAAGCGTCACCTTGCACGAATGGGCGGAGCGCCTGGGGACGTCGGAGAAAACCCTGATGCGTTTGTTTCAGCGTGAGACAGGGTTGAGTTTCCGTGGCTGGCGTCAGCGCATGCGCTTGTTGTCATCGCTCAGCATCTTGGAGGAGGGCGACAGCGTGACCACTGCCGCGCTCTCCTGTGGCTATGACTCGACTTCAGCGTTTATCGCGGCGTTCAAAGGATTGTTCGGGTTTACCCCGGGGGAGTTGTTCAAGCAGTGACGGCCTCATCGCGAGCAAGCTCGCTCCCACAGGTTTAGTGTTATCCCTGTGGGAGCGAGCTTGCTCGCGATTGGCCGTGAAGCGGCCGCCGATTAGGTTCTAAAGCGCCGAACCAATCCATCCAGCTCATTCGAAAGCCCTGCCAGGCTCTGGGAATCGAGCCGCGCCGAGTTGGCCAGTTCCGCCACCAACTGCGCATCACCATGGATCTGGCTGATGTGGCGGTTGATGTCTTCAGCGACTTGATGCTGTTCTTCCGCCGCTGTGGCGATCTGGGTGTTCATATCGCGAATCACGTCCACCGACTCACGGATCTGCCCAAAGCTGCTGCGCGCCAGACCAATGCGGCTGACCGACTGTTGCGACACTTCGAGGCTGGCGTGCATTTGCTGCGTGACCTGGCTGGTGCGCTTGGCCAGATTGCCAAGCAGGCCGTCGATTTCCGCTGTGGAGTCGGCGGTACGTTTGGCCAGGGCTCGCACTTCATCGGCCACCACCGCAAAACCGCGACCTTGCTCGCCTGCGCGGGCGGCTTCGATGGCAGCGTTCAACGCCAACAGGTTGGTTTGCTCGGCGATGGAACGGATGGTGCCGAGAATCGACTGGATATCATTACTGTCGCGCTCCAGTTGCTGCATCGACTGCGCTGACTGCTCGATCTCCTGGCTCAACTGATCGACGCTGCTGACTGCATCATCGATCTGCTGCTGGCCTTCGCGGGCCTGGCGCTGGCCGCTGTCGGCCGACTCGGCGGCCTGGCTGCAGGAGCGCGCGACTTCGTTGGCGGTGGCAACCATTTCGTGGAACGCAGTGGACACCATGTCCACCGCTTCACGCTGGCGTCCGGCGGCTTCAGCCATGTCGCTGGAAACCTGGGTCGAGCTCTTGGAGGTGGCGAGGATCTTGTTCGCTGCCTGGCCGATGTTCTGGATCAGGTTGCGGATGGCGGCCAGGAACTGGTTGAACCAGTTGGCCAGTTGCGCGGTTTCATCGCTGCCACGGATCTGCAGGTTCTTCGTCAGGTCGCCTTCACCTTGGGCGATCCCTTCCAGGCCGCTGGCAACGCTGCGGATCGGCCGCACGATAAGGCTGGCGAAGCTGGCACCAACCACGGCGAAAATCACCGCCAGCACCGCGGCGATGATTGCGATCAACCAGGTCAACTGGGTCGCCGAACTCATCACTTCGGTTTGTTTGATCAAGCCGATAAAGGTCCAGCCCAGTTGCTCCGACGGCCAGACGTTAGCCATGTAGCGCTCGCCGTTCAGCTCGACTTCCACCAGGCCTTTACCGGCCTTGGCCAGCTGTGCATAACCGTCGCCGAGGCTGCTCAGGGCTTTAAAGTTGTGCTCCGGTTGCTTGGGATCGACCAGCACCGTGCCGGTGTTTTCCATCAGCATCAGGTAGCCGGTATCGCCGAGCTTGATCTGTTTGACGATTTCGGTGAGCTGCTTGAGCGTCACGTCGATGCTGACCACGCCACCCGTGGTG
>JAPLSD010000826.1 GCA_026398835.1 Pseudomonas sp. | reverse complement strand
TCTTCTTCTGCTTATCGGCAAAACTGCGCCAGACTATAGGCCGTTAAGGCGAAAAACCAACTTGCCCCCTTTTGGGCGTGTTAATTGTGAATGATGATCGCGCCCAACCATGGCTAATGAAACGACAGTCCCAACTCCAAAACCCAACACCCTCGAAGGCTGGATAAAGCTCCTCGACGCCGTGCGTTTACCCGTGCCGCAAGCCAGTCATGACCGGGTATGCAAAGCCATCGCCGACAGCCGCAGTTCTATGCGCGATATCGCCGAGTTGATGCAAGAGAGTCCCGCACTGGCCCTCAGCGTGATTCGCGAAGCCAACCAACACACCCACGGCAGCATGACCGAGCCGGCCGAGAACCTTGAGGTCGCGATCAATCGCCTCGGTTTGAAGCGCACTGAAGAATTGCTCGCGCGCCTGCCGGCCTTGCCTCAGGAAGAAATTCCGGTGGCGTTGCGGCAGTTGCAACTGATCAGCCAGCACGCCACGCAGCAGGCAAACGGCCTGTTTGCCAGCCGCCTGGCGCGACTCTGGCAAGACATCCACTGGGGCAGTTTGCTGTTCCTCTCACCGCTCTGGCCGATGGCGCTGACGCATCCACAATTGCTGGAAGAGTGGGAACTGCGGGTGATTCACAAGGGCGAGTCGGCGAGCAAGGTCGAGCAGAAACTGTTCGGCGTGCGTCTGCTGGAGCTCTGCCAGACCCTGGCCGAAGTCTGGCACTTGCCGATCTGGGTACTGCAGGGTTATCGCCTGCTGCTCAAGGAGCAACGGGTACTGGTCAAGGTCTTGCGTATTGCCCGTGACAGCGATCACTGTTTGCATCAGCAACAGCGACTGGACGCCGATCCGGCGTTGCGCCGCTGGCTGAATCAGCCGGCCAACACCGTGCTACTGGCCAATGGTCTGGCACTGTCGGCACAACACGCCTGGGACAGTCCGCACAGTCTGCGCTGGCAGTACCTGACCAGCCTCTATCTGCAAGTACCGCTGGATGAATTGCAGCAGCAATCTCACCAGCAAGCCGCACAGAGTGCACGCAACCATGCAATGCCCGACCTCTGGCACCCGGCCGAAGCCTTGCTCTGGCCCTGGAACACCCATCGCATCCATAGCGGTCTACTCCCGGCGGCACCGCCCTCGGCCGAAGACCTGGTGACGTGGCGCAAACACTGCGCAGAGTTGCTGGTAGAGCCGAGCCGCTTCACCAACGCCATGCACCTGACCACCTGCGCCCGTGATGCGCTGGTGGCCTGTGGAATGCGCCGGGTAATGCTGTTGATGGCCGACCGCAGCCAGAGCAGTCTGCGAGTCCATCAGATCGCCGGCCTGCCCAAGGAATCGGCCATGCTGAATCTGCAGGTCAGCCAGAGCACCGTGCTGCAACGCCTGCTGGCACAACCTGCACAAGTTCGCCTGACACCGGCCAACAACGCACAATTTTCGACGCACCTGCCCAACAGCTTGCGCAGCCAGTTCAGCGGCGAGCATCTATTGTTCCGCTCACTGAGCAGCAACGGCCGGGTGGTGATGCTGGTGGTGGCCGATCAGGGCGGTGGACCGTTCTCGGAGATCACCGTGCAGGCCTTCGGAAAAACCGCGCAGTGCATCGAAAAGGCACTGCACAGCTTTACCAACCGCGGCAACTGACGCGCTACAATCCTCCCTTTTGTGCTCTGGAGACCTCACATGTCTGACTTCTCTGGCTTGCCGTTGGTGATCGAACCCAGCGACCTGCTCGCCCGTCTCGATTCCCGCGAACTGATCCTGGTCGACCTGACCAGCAGTGCCCGCTACGCCGAGGGACACATTCCCGGCGCACGCTTTGTTGACCCCAAACGCACTCAGCTTGGCCAGGCACCTGCGCCAGGCCTGCTTCCGACACATGCCGCTCTTGAAGCGCTGTTCGGCGAACTGGGACACAACCCCGATGCGGTCTACGTGGTCTATGACGACGAAGGCGGCGGTTGGGCCGGGCGCTTTATCTGGCTTCTGGATGTCATCGGCCACAGCCACTACCACTATATCGACGGCGGCCTGGCGGCCTGGCTGACAGAAGGCTTGCCAATGTCGATCCAGATCCCGGCAGCGGTTGGCGGCCCGGTCGCTCTGACCCTGCACGACGAACCCACGGCCACCCGCGAATACCTGCAAAGCCGTTTGGGAGCGGCCGATCTCGCGATTTGGGATGCGCGTGGACCGCTGGAGTATTCTGGCGAGAAAGTGCTTGCGGCCAAAGGCGGGCATATTCCCGGCGCGGTCAATTTCGAGTGGACGGCGGGCATGGATCGGGCGCGCAACCTGCGCATCCGCACCGACATGCCGCAGATTCTCGAAAAACTCGGCATCACCAAAGACAAAGAAGTGATCACCCACTGCCAGACTCACCATCGCTCTGGCTTCACCTATCTGGTGGCCAAGGCGCTCGGTTATCCGCGAGTCAAAGGCTACGCCGGCTCTTGGGGCGAATGGGGCAACCACCCCGATACGCCTGTTGAGATTTAAGGTTTTTAAGGACAGTTAATGAAAAAGCGTTTGTTTATCCTCAGCCAGTACCTGCTGCCCCATCACCTGCTCTCGCGGCTGGCCGGCTGCATTGCAGAATGCCGCGTGCGCTGGTTCAAAAATGCCCTCACCGCCTGGTTCGCCAAGCGTTATCAGGTGGACATGTCGCAAGCGCTGGTCGAAGACCTGACCGCTTACGAGCACTTCAACGCCTTCTTCACCCGCGCCTTGAAAGACGGCGCGCGGCCGCTGGACCAGACGCCGGGGGCGATTCTCAGCCCGGCGGACGGCGCG
This sequence comes from Pseudomonas sp., assembly GCA_026398835.1. Lineage (GTDB taxonomy): Bacteria > Pseudomonadota > Gammaproteobacteria > Pseudomonadales > Pseudomonadaceae > Aquipseudomonas. The sequence goes on along the minus strand of JAPLSD010000826.1, from coordinate 11,094 downwards.
GTCAGCCAGCTCGGCCCGATCGAGCACGGTCGCGTTTTCCAGGCCAAAGGTCACAGTTTCAGCGTGCTGGAGCTGCTAGGCGGTGATGCCGCTGCAGCTGCGTCGTTCATGGGCGGCGAATTCGCCACTATTTACCTGTCGCCAAAAGACTACCACCGCGTACACATGCCGCTGGCCGGCACCCTGCGCGAGATGGTCTACATCCCCGGACGGATCTTCTCGGTCAATCAGACCACCGCCGAAAACGTCCCGGAGCTGTTCGCCCGCAACGAGCGTGTAGCGTGCATTTTCGACACCGAGCGCGGGCCAATGGCCGTGGTGTTAGTGGGTGCGATGATTGTCGCTTCGATCGAAACGGTCTGGGCCGGGCTGGTGACACCGCCCAAGCGCGAGCTGAAAACCGTGCGTTACGACGAAGCCGCGCGTGCGCCTATTCACCTGGAAAAAGGTGCTGAACTGGGACGCTTCAAGCTCGGTTCTACCGCAGTCGTATTGTTCGGGCCAGAGCAGGTGAAGTGGGCCGAAGAACTGGTTGCCGGTTCGCCGGTACAGATGGGCCAGGGCATGGGCTCGCCCAAAGCGTAAGCATTTCTCCTTGTTTTTCGCCCCCACGAACCCTCGTGGAGGCGCAAAAGGTCCGCGCGCCAGGCGCCATTGCTGCTAGAGTCTGGGCAATCACTGGCCAGCCTTGCTCGATGTCTGGCCAGGTAATTGGCACTGCCCAGTACCCGGCCGGAGTCTGTCACTGACATGAATGAGCCCCGCCCCCCTCTACTATTACGCGCCCCGATACCCACGCAATCACGTCTGTCGTTCTGCGAAGCCACACCGCGCGACGTGAAGCGCTGGATTGCCAGCCTGCCGAAAGCCAACATCGGCGAAACGGCGCGTCAGTTGTACCAAGGACTTGCCGAACTCAACCAGTTGCTCACGCCCAGCGCTAACCGTCTGCAACTGCTCGAACTGCTACGGCCCGAGGTGTATTACGTCTGCAAGCACCTGGAACGGCACTTTCTCAACCAAGCGATTGTTCTCGACGAACGTCCGCGCAAGATCGCCAACCTCTGCCTGGCCCTGCAAAACCACCTCGCCATTGGCTACAAACAAATCGTCATGCGCATTGCACCTCGTTTCAGTAAGGAGCGCGGGCCGCTGCTGGCCACCGCGGTGCAGCGAGCAATGCATTGCCTCAATGGCTCACTGATTCGCGCTAGCCAACTCTATTGCCCGGTTCCCGAGGGTGTATGGCTGGAGCTGCATCAGCTTTATCGGATCGCCAGCCAGCACGGGTTGCAGCACAGTGCCATCCCTGATGAATTGGCCGGCCAGCCCCGGAATCCGAGCGTCGAGCAGACCTACGTGGTCGCCTTGCTGATGGGTTGTTCGCGCTGCAATCAATTGCGTCAGAATCACATCGCCCGGCTCGCCGAAGTGCTTGAGCCCTGGAGTCAATGGGTCAAGCTGCAACCGACGACACAAGCCTCCAGCCTGTTTGCCATCAACCCAGACGTTGATGCCCCGCCGCGCTACAAAGCGTCGTTCGGCCCCGAGCAGCAGGGATCATTGCTGGGGATCAACCTGCTGCAGCTGGCCGACGCCATCGGGTATTACCTGGCACTGCCCGCTGAGCAACGCAGCCAATCACCTTTACCGGTGCCCGCTGGGTTCAGTCTGGAAACGCTGCTGCATCTGTGTGCCGCCTGGGGCGAAGCCGCCGAACGGACGTTCCAGCGCACCATTGGCCAGGGCACGCTAACCCTGTGCATAGGGATGAGCGCACTGCACTTTTATCTGGGCGGACAACGTTCGTTCAGTGAAATACTCAAACACCCGGCCGGCAGTAAAACGGCGAAGTTCAGTGCATCATCACTGGCCAAAAACCGTGTACAGGATGCCTGGGCTCACGCGTTTGACGCCGAACGCCAAGGCAGTTCAGACAATCTGCTGCCCTATGAAGAGATCCAATACCAACAGACGGAGGCCGATGGCGGCGCCCCGTCGTCCAATAGCAATCAGCATTTCCCGACCTACGCGTTATCCATCATCGACCACAGCCCTGGCGGTTACTGCCTGGCGTGGCCAAAAGAGGTGCCCGGCGAGTTGCAGGCCGGAGAGATGGTCGGCATTCAGGATACGAGTGCGCAAGGCTGGAGCATTGCGGTAGTGCGCTGGGTTCGTCAGGTGCGCAAGGGCGGCACGCAGATGGGCATTGAACTGGTCGCGCCCTACGCTCAACCCTGCGGCTTGCAATTGATCCGCGACAGCGAAGGCAACAGCCAGTACCTCAGGGCACTGTTGCTGCCGGAAATCAGCGCTATCGACCGGCCCGCGACCCTGCTCGCTCCGCGTCTGCCGTTCCAGGAGGGCAACAAGGTAATGATCAACACCAACGGTGAAGAACGCCGCGCCAGCCTGAACAAACGCCTGACCAGCACCGGTAGTTTCAACCAGTTTGAGTACTGCACGCTGGAACAACCCATCACTGAAAACGCCGCAGCTAGCGGCGCGCACAGTACTGAAGAGAATTTTGATTCGTTGTGGAAGTCGCTTTAACAATCAACTGTGACGAGAGGACTTGCCCCCTCACCACAAGGTCATTCAGCCCTCTCAGAGCTGCCCGTCGCGATCCCTGAACCCCAGCAAATACAGCACCCCGTCCAGCCCCAACGTCGAGATCGCCTGTTTGGCCGATTGTTTGACCAGTGGCTTTGCGCGGAACGCTACGCCAAGACCGGCGATCGCCAGCATCGGCAAATCGTTGGCGCCGTCGCCCACCGCAATGGTCTGCTCCAGACGCAAGCCTTCCTTGTGGGCCAGTTCTCGCAACAAGTCGGCCTTGCGTTGAGCGTCCACAATCGGTTCGACCGCCACGCCCGTAACCTTGCCGTCGACCACTTCCAGCTCGTTGGCGAACACGTAGTCGATACCAAGCTTGGCTTGCAGCTGCTTGGCGAAGTAGGTGAAGCCGCCGGACAGGATCGCCGTCTTGTAGCCCAAACGCTTGAGCTCGGCGAATAGGGTCTCGGCGCCTTCGGTCAAGCGAAGCGAGGCACCGATCGAGTCGAGCACGTTGACATCCAGCCCCTTGAGCAAGGCCAGACGCTCCTTGAAGCTGGCGCGGAAGTCCAGCTCACCGGCCATCGCCCTCTCGGTGATCTCGGCGACGCGGTCACCGACGCCAGCGGCCTTGGCCAACTCATCGATAACTTCCGCTTCGATCAGGGTCGAGTCCATGTCGAACACCGCCAAACGGCGGTTACGTCGGAACAGCGAGTCTTCCTGAAACGCTATGTCGACATTCAGCTCTTGCGCCACACTAAGGAACTCGGCGCGCAAGGCTTGCGGGTCAGCCGCTTCGCCGCGAACGGAGAACTCGATGCAGCCCTTGCCCTTGTCCGCCGGGGTATCCAGCGGCATACGCCCGGACAGGCGATCGATGTGATCGATGTTCAAACCGTATTTAGCGGTGATCGAACTGACTCGCTGCAGTTGTTCAGCGGTCACTTTGCGGGTCAATAACGTCACGATGTGACGTTTCTTGCCCTGACCGCCCACCCATTGCTGGTAATCTTCTTCGGACACCGGCGTGAACCGCACTTGCTGATCCAGCTTGTAGGCCGTGAACAGAATGTCCTTGAGCACCGAAGAACCTTGCTCAGTACTCGGAATTTCAACCAGGATGCCGAACGACAGGGTGTCGTGGATCACCGCTTGTCCGATGTCGAGAATGTTCACACCACCCTGGGCCAAAACGCCAGTAATGGCCGCAGTCAGACCCGGACGGTCGACACCCGTGATGTTTATCAGGACGATTTCGCGCAAGGCGCACCCCCGCAAGTGGAAAAAAACCGCATTCTACCCATATTCAGTGACCATCGGGCACAGCCAGCGCTTTGCCGGTCTAGGGGCTGTCGCTATACTGCGCCTCAAATTCACGGACAAAAGAGCCGAGCTCAGTGAACCGGCCTACGCCAGTTAAAACCGATAACTTCTTTCTGCTGATCTTCCGGGCACTGCGCCACCGCCGTGTACCGATCGCATTGCGCATTGCCAGCCATAACGTGATCCTGGTCGCTCTGGCCCTGGTGATCTATGCCTGCGTGATGGGTCTGCAGTTCAAACAGGCGATGCACGAGCAGGCGGATGCCCTCGGTCAGAGCCTGACCACCCAGACTGCCACTTCAGCGACCGAACTGCTGGTGTCCAACGACATCCTCAGCCTCAATGTGCTGCTGAACAACCTGACCAAGAACCCGTTGGTGGCCCACGCTGCAATCTATAGTGTGGACAACCGGATTCTTGCCGAAGCCGGCCAGCGCCCGAAAAACGGTCTGTTGGGTGAAGCCGAAGGTCTGTATCAGACCAAGATCACCTTCCAGGACGTGACTGCCGGGCACCTGCGAATCAGCCTCGATATGCAGCAGTTCCAGCAGCCGATGACCATCAGCCTGCAAAGCATGGGCATCCTCAGCGCGATTCTGCTGGCGCTCTCCCTGGCCTTGAGTTTGCGCCTGGGTCGGCATATCTCCACGCCGCTGATGCAATTGCGTGTTTGGCTACGGGATATTGACGAACATACCCCAGCGACTCAGCGTCAGGATGAAATCGGTGATCTGGCCCGCCAGCTCCACGCCAATTTCGCGCCTGAGAAGGTTGAGCCTGAAGCAGTACCTGAAGAGGACTACGACGACAGCGATTACGACGAAGCCGAAGAGCAAGAGCCGGCTTTCGAGGTGCGCAATCTACGCGACCCGAGCTTCGACGAAACCGCACCTGTCGCCGGACTCAAGCCTGCGCCGCGGCATGTTGTCAGCGCTGAAGAAGACGACATGGACGAAGAAGACCCGTTCGCCGATCTGCGTGACCACTCAGTAGCGACTGCGCCTAAACAGGCACCAAAACCGGTTGCCCCTTCGCAGCCACAGCACAGTGCAGTCCTGGCCGTGCAACTCGGCGCGCAGGATCAACTGCGTCGCCTGCCCCGCGCACGCCTGACAGAACTGCTCGAACGCTATCGCGACTGCCTTGATCAGGCCGCTTCGCTCTACCAGAGCGAGCTGCACACCCTGAACGACGGCAGCACGCTGATGCTGTTCCACAGCGAAGACAGCGGTGACGACTACCTGACCAACGCCATCTGCTGTGGCGAGCTGCTGCGGGCGCTGGGCCATGCCCTGCAAATCGAAGTTGCGGACAGCGGCATTACCTTACAGCTGCAGCTTGGGCTGACCCTGGGCGACGAACTCTTCGGCCTGAGCCAGATCGATCTACTGCTGACTGAAACCGCCCAGGACGCCCTCGCCCTGTCCCAACACAGCCGCAACCTGCTGCTGGTGGAACGCAAGATCAGCGATGACGTGCTGATCCGCCAGCGCGCACGCATTCGGCCGATCGCCAGCCCCGAAGGCGCTTGCTGCGTGGAACGCCTGATGGAGCCTTATCCATCAATGCTCGAACGGCAACTGGCGCGGATGCATGAGACCCGCGCCAAGAGCTGAGTCAGATAGAGCATTAAACAAAAGCCCGCAGACGAGTAATCGCTGCGGGCTTTTAGTTGATCAGGAGAGCAGCGGCACATGGCTTTCGTAGCAGTTGCCTAAGGCTACGCAAGAACATCTCCGCATCCTGGTGTGCAGAAACAACAAAGCCCGCATCAATGCGGGCTTTGTTTTGTAGCAAACACCTTAGAACCGAAACACTTCCATATCCGTACGAATTGGCGCGGCCATCGGGATCTTCGGCTTCTCTGGTTCGGCTGGTTTTGCCGTCGCAGGTGCCGATTTGCGCGGTGCTTCAACTACAGGCGGCTGATTGGCCAGCGGCTTGAGCGCCACCGATAGCTGTTCCGCCAGGCGTTGCAACAACACGCCCTGAGCTTGTACTTGAGCAGCCGTGCTGCCGGCATGCTGTTCCTGCAAGTGAATGATACGGTTGTCGCGGACCTGGCCATGGCGGTCGATCAAACGCCATTGAGCATCGAGAATCGCTGGTTGCGTGGCACCCGAATCCAGACGAGTGATCGACAACAGAACCTGAACGTCCGGTGTAAAGCCGAGCGTTGCCGGTGCCAGCACTACCCGCTGACTGTCCAGATGACCCGCCACTTGGCGCAACAACAACTGATTGATATCGGAAGACAGGCTCCCCGCCCAACGACCGTCGGTCGCCGCTTGCAGGCTGCCGTCAGGCTGGCGCTGCAACAGGGTCTCGCGCTGCAGGTAGTCGGCTACCAGCACCGGGCCAAGCAATACCGCCATACCAGCGCTTTGCGCTGGTTGAGTTGGACTTCCGCTGTCCAACTGATACAGCGACACCGGCTGGTGTACGCTGCAACCCGCCAGGCCAAATACGCCAGCGAGCAACAAAATAAAAGGAAGGCGCAGAGCAATCATCATCCCATCCAGGTGGCGGCCATAAGGCGAGCCACAGTGTAAATACTCAAAAATTCTAGCGTTGTAGCGTCGATCTACCGGTTAAATCGTAGATCGAGCGCTCTAGACCGCTTAATTGAGAGTTTCTACCAATAACGCATCCACCCGCTGGAAGCCACGTGGCAGCTTGTTCCCACGGCGTCCACGCTCACCTTTGTAGTGTTCGAGGTCATCAGCCTTGAGCGACAGTGTGCGCTTACCGGCCTGCAATACCAGCGTCGCACCGTCCGGTAGAACAGCAATATCAGTGACATATTCCTCACGGCTGGCCACACGCTCGCCGGAAATCCCGATGATCTTGTTGCCTTTGCCTTTACCCAGTTGCGGCAAATCGCTGATCTTGAAGATCAACAGCCGACCTTCGGTGGTCACCGACGCCAGCCAGTTCTGTTCGCGATCGCTGACCGGACGCGGCAGGATCACCTTGGCGTTGTTCGGCAGACTCAGCAGCGCCTTGCCGGCCTTGTTTTTGGCCTGCAGGTCTTCACCCTTGACCACAAAACCGTAACCGGCATCGGAAGCGATGACGTACAGCGCATCGTCTTCGGGCAGCAGCACACACTCGAAGGTCGCCCCTGGCGGTGGCGTCAGACGACCGGTCAGCGGCTCGCCCTGGCCCCGCGCCGATGGCAGGGTGTGGGCCGCCACCGAATAACTGCGCCCGGTGGAGTCGATAAACACCGCGAACTGATTGGAGCGTCCCGCGGCCGAGGTTTTGAAGCCATCCCCGGCTTTATAGGAAAGCCCGGTAGCATCAATATCATGACCCTTGGCGCAACGTACCCAGCCCTTTTCCGACAGAACGATGGTGACCGGCTCAGTCGGCATCAGCTCGTTTTCCGACAAAGCCTTGGCTTCGGTACGGGAGACGATCGGCGAACGACGGTTATCGCCATAGGTTTCGGCGTCGTTGATCAGTTCGGTACGCACCAGCTTCTTCAGCTTGGTTTCGCTGCCGAGCAGGGCCAACAGCTTGGCCTGCTCCTTGCGCAGTTCATCCTGCTCGGAGCGCAGCTTCATCTCTTCCAGCCGCGCCAACTGACGCAAGCGGGTGTCGAGGATGTAGTCGGCCTGGATTTCGCTCAGGGCAAAACGCTCGATCAGCTTGGCTTTTGGGTTTTCCTCGGTCCGGATGATGTGAATGACTTCATCCAGGTTGAGGTAAGCGATCAACAACCCGTCCAACAGGTGCAAACGACGCTCAACCTTGTCCAGACGGAACTGCAGGCGGCGGCGTACGGTGTTGACGCGGAATTCCAGCCATTCGACCAGCAAGGCTCGCAGGTTCTTTAACTGCGGCTTGCCGTCCAGGCCAATGATGTTGATGTTGACCCGGTAGCTGGATTCAAGCTCCGTGGTGGCGAACAGATGCTGCATCAGTTCGTCGAGATCGATCCGGTTGGAGCGCGGGATGATCACGATACGGCATGGGTTCTCGTGGTCCGACTCATCACGCAAGTCAGCAACCATCGGCAGCTTCTTGGCCTGCATCTGTGCAGCAATCTGCTCCAGTACTTTGGCGCCCGAGACTTGATGCGGTAGCGCGGTGACGATGATGTCGCCGTCTTCGATGCGGTACACGGCGCGCATACGCACTGAGCCACGACCGGTTTCGTAGATTTTCAGCAGATCGGCGCGCGGTGTGATGATTTCAGCTTCGGTCGGATAATCCGGGCCCTGGATGTGCTCACAAAGCTGCTCGACCGTGGCTTTAGGCTCATCCAGCAAACGTACGCAGGCCGTCGCGACTTCCCGCAGGTTGTGCGGCGGCACGTCAGTGGCCATGCCCACGGCGATACCGGTGGTGCCATTGAGCAGGATATTCGGCAAACGTGCCGGCAACACCAGAGGCTCGTCCAGGGTGCCGTCGAAGTTCGGGCCCCAGTCCGCGGTGCCCTGGCCCAGTTCGCTGAGCAGCACTTCGGAGTAGCGCGACAGCCGCGCCTCGGTGTAACGCATGGCGGCGAAGGACTTGGGATCATCCGGCGCCCCCCAGTTACCCTGACCGTCCACCAGCGTGTAGCGGTAGCTGAACGGCTGTGCCATCAGCACCATGGCTTCGTAGCAGGCCGAGTCGCCGTGGGGGTGGAATTTACCGAGCACGTCACCGACGGTCCGCGCGGATTTCTTGTGCTTGGAGTCAGCGTCCAGCCCCAACTCACTCATGGCGTAGATGATTCGCCGCTGTACCGGCTTCAGGCCGTCGCCGATATGCGGCAATGCACGGTCCATGATCACGTACATGGAGTAGTTGAGGTAGGCATTTTCGGTGAAGTCAGCCAGCGATCGGCGTTCAACGCCATCTAAGCTGTCTGCAAGGATGTCACTCATGCGGGCCTCATTAATTCGTTGTCTGGCGCAGCAGCAAGGTGCCGCCACGCTGAGTAAATTCAAGTTTTTTCAGGGCGCTCATGCCCAGCAGCACTTGATCACCGCTCAAGCCTGGCGCCACCAGCGCGCGGACATCGTGCAAGACGATATCGCCCAATTGCAGGCGGTCGATGCGGGTTCGATAACCCTCGCTGCGACCATTGGCGGTGCTCAAGGTCACCGGTGCACCTTTCTCCAGACCAAGACGCTCGGCCAGCCCGGACGGAATCGACACATCGGTCGCACCGGTATCAAGCATGAAATCCACCGACTGACCGTTGATCTGGCCGCTGGCGACAAAATGCCCCTGGCCGTTGCCGACCAACTTCACTTCGATATAACCCTCGCCTTGTTGCGAGGTCACGACAGCATTGGGATTTTCCTGACGCTGCTCCCACTGCCCGAAAAACCGCGTTGCCAAAAACAGCCCTGCTCCCCAGGCCAACACCAACAGCACCCGTGCGGCACGTTTGCCGGGCGGTTGCTGGCTCATGGCTTGGCGCTCCAGCCATCGGCCGGCGCGGCAAAGCGCCAGACAATCGGCCGCTTTTCGCCATCGGCGCGAACATGGCTACCGTTGTCGACGCCGATCCAGGCGCCGTCATCGTCAATATTCAAAGCTTCTGCCATACCGTACCGGGTTTTATAACGCCGGCTGTCGGTCAGCGCTTCGTTGGCGAACGACCAGCAGCGCTCGATCTCGCCAGTCGCCGGTGTGCGACGACAAATACGATAAGCCATGCGCTCAAGGGTAAACAGCTTGTCCTTGTAGAACACCAGATCGGAAAAATCTTTTTGTTGCCCACCGGTCACTTTGACCTGAGGCGGCGGTTGTTCAAGCCCGCCTTCGCTCAATACCACGCAGTTGCCGTCGCAATCCCAGACCGCCTGCTGCTTATGCACCACCAGCAAACCACGGCGCTCGCGCTCGGCCGCCAACCACAGCAGGTTGCCGGCCGGGTTGATGGCAATGCCTTCGAACACGGCGTTGAAATGCAGCAACAGGCCACTGGCACGCGCTTGACGAACCATCAGCGGCGAGATTTTCAACCAGGAGGGAGCTGCCGTTGGCGGCACTTGCAGTACGGCCGCATGAGCCTCGCTGACGATGTAACGATTGCCGGCGCTGTCGCAGGTGATGCCCTCGAAATCCAGATCGCCGCCACGCAACGGAGCGACCGCCCAGGTGCGTATGCGCAACCCCCATGGCAGCCCGCTGTCTGGCACTGGCGGCACGTCGATACGGACCGTCTCGGCCTGCCAGACGGTCTCGCGGGTATCGAGTCGATAGATCTGATCGTCATCGCGATCAGAAACCGTCCACAGCTCTGTTCCGCACTGCGCAAGCCCGGACAGGTTACCGCCGCGCATGCCCTCTACCGGGTGCTCGGAGAGCAGCGTCAGTTCAGGTAAAGGCGCAGCCGCCACCGAGGTAGCCAACAACAGAGACGCCAGGGCGAAACCGCTCCGCATCAGGCCAGAACCTCGGCCAGGTTGCCTTTGGATTCCAGCCAGGATTTACGATCGCCTGCGCGTTTTTTCGCCAGCAGCATGTCCATCATTTCCGACGTAGCTTCGAAATCATCCAGGGTCAACTGGACCAGACGCCGGGTGTTCGGGTCCATGGTGGTTTCGCGCAGTTGTGGCGGGTTCATTTCACCCAAACCTTTGAATCGGGTGACCTGCGGTTTGCCGCGTTTCTTCTCGGCCACCAGGCGATCGAGAATGCCATCGCGCTCAGCTTCATCCAGCGCGTAGTAAATCTCTTTACCGAGGTCGATCCGGTACAACGGCGGCATCGCGACGTAGACGTGACCGGCATCGCAGATTTTTCCGTAGCGCAGTTGGCTGATGTCCGCCGCCCCTGGGTCAACACCAATGGCCACGGCGATGTTGTGCACTTCCTGGCTGGCGAGCACTTCGCTGCCGTCGACTTCCCAGGTGTTCAAAATCTTCCCGCGCAACGGCAGAATCGCCTGAAACTCTTTGTCCCGCGCCTGCTTGGCCGAACCACCGGCGGAATCACCTTCCACCAAAAACAGTTCGGAACGCATTGGGTCTTGCCCGGCGCAGTCTGCGAGCTTGCCCGGCAGCGCCGGGCCTTGAGTGATGCGTTTACGCTCGACCTTCTTGCTGGCCTTGAGGCGACGGCCGGCGTTGTTGATCGCAAGCTCGGCCAGTTGCATGCCCAGCTCAGGGTGTTCGTTGAGCCACAGACTGAAGGCGTCCTTGACCACACCGGAAACGAACGCCGCCGCCTCGCGGGAGGACAGCCGCTCTTTGGTCTGACCGG
>JAPLSD010000210.1 GCA_026398835.1 Pseudomonas sp. | reverse complement strand
CAGCCAAACCGGCTGCTCATACCCGCGCGCGTCCCGTTAAACCGGCCACCCCGGCAGCGGCGAAACCGCCTGCTGCGGCACCGGCGACTACCACTCGGGAGAGGCAATAATGGCAGTTCATTCGCGCAACGGCTGGATGGTTTGGCTGACCTTCGCCATTGGCCTGTTACTCAGTGTTTCGCCGTTGCCGCAGTTCATGGAGATTCTGCGTCCGCTGTGGCTGGCGTTGTTGCTGGCCTTCTGGGCGTTGGCGTTGCCGCAGAAAGTCGGCATGGTCACTGCCTGGTGTCTTGGTCTGGCGGAAGACGTGCTATATGGCACGTTGCTGGGGCAGAACGCGTTGATTCTGACCCTGATCACTTTCCTGGTGCTGTCGTTGCAACAGCGTTTGCGCATGTTCCCGATGTGGCAGCAAAGCCTGGTGATACTGGTGATCTTCGGTCTGGCCCAGCTGGTTCAGCTGTGGCTCAGTGCTCTGACCGGTAACCGCCAACCGACGTTGGCGCTGGTATTGCCCGCATTGGTCAGTGCCTTGCTCTGGCCGTGGGTCAGCTTCGGTTTGCGTGGGTTGAGTCGCCGCTACAAAATCAATTGATCCGGTCAGGCTTAGGGTCTGTTGACGCTTGGCGGTTCGTCACCAAGCGTCAACAGACCCTACCCATACCTCGACAGGGAGATGTCTTGATGAACCCGCTCTATCTGGCTTCCGGCTCACCACGCCGACGTGAACTGCTGACGCAGATCGGCGTGCCTTTTTCCGCCATCAGTGCGGACATCGATGAAACTCCTCTGATTGATGAATCCCCAGCGGCCTATGTCGAGCGTCTGGCGCGCGGCAAGGCCGAAGCCGGGCGCGCCAAGCTTGCATTGTCCGATCGTGAACATGAGGTCCTGACCGCAATAGCCGTACTCGACGGCCAGCGTTGTGAGTCGCGGGTGGTCCGCAGCCTGGTGCGGTTTCGGTCGATCAGTCGCCAAGAGGCAGCGGCCTACTGGGCCAGCGGCGAGCCGCAGGATAAGGCCGGTGGTTATGGGATTCAGGGGCTGGGTGCGGTGTTTGTCGCAGGGCTCAATGGCAGTTATTCAGCGGTCGTTGGCCTGCCAGTGTGCGAAACCGCAGAACTGCTCGGCCATTTCGGCATACCCTGTTGGCAAAACCTTACAGTGCGCTAAGCGCCGTACCTGACTGACGCGGCCATTATCGTGAATACGCCTGAGCGAGACCCTGCCATGAGTGAAGAGATTCTGATCAACATCACGCCGATGGAATCGCGCGTGGCGGTGGTCGAAAACGGTGTTCTGCAAGAAGTCCATGTTGAGCGCACCCAGAAACGCGGGATCGTCGGCAATATTTATAAAGGCAAGGTGGTCCGGGTTTTGCCGGGCATGCAGGCGGCATTCGTCGACATCGGCCTTGATCGTGCTGCATTTATTCACGCCTCGGAAATCTCCATGCGTGAAGGCCCGGCGGTGGAAAGCATCGGCTCCCTGGTCCATGAAGGGCAGAGCCTTGTCGTGCAAGTCACCAAGGATCCGATCGGCTCCAAAGGTGCACGCCTGACCACCCAACTGTCGATTCCGTCGCGCTATCTGGTGTACATGCCGCGCACCGCTCACGTCGGCATTTCCCTGAAGATTGAAGACGAAGCCGAACGCGAGCGTCTGAAACAGGTGGTCAGCGACTGCGTGGCGAAGGAAGGCATCAAGGAAGCCGGTGGCTTCATCCTGCGTACGGCCGCTGAAGGCGCCGGGGCCGATGAGATCCTGATGGACATCCGCTACCTGCGAAGACTCTGGGATCAGATCGCAGAGCAGATCAAGACCATCAGCGCGCCGAGCGTTATTTATGAAGATCTGGGTCTGGCCTTGCGCACCTTGCGCGATCTGGTCAGCCCGAAGATCGAGAAAATTCGTATCGATTCCCGGGAAACTTTCCAGAAAACCACGCAGTTCGTCGCCGAGCTGATGCCTGAAATCGCTGACCGCCTTGAGCACTATCCCGGCGAGCGGCCGATTTTCGATCTGTACGGTGTCGAAGACGAGATCCAGAAAGCCCTGGAGCGCAAAGTACCGCTCAAATCCGGCGGCTATCTGGTGGTCGACCCGGCGGAAGCCATGAGCACTATCGACGTCAATACCGGGGCTTTTGTCGGCCATCGCAACCTCGAAGAGACGATCTTCAAGACCAACCTCGAGGCCGCGACGGCGATTGCCCGCCAGCTGCGTCTGCGTAATCTGGGCGGAATCATCATCATCGACTTCATCGACATGGAGGATGAAGAACACCAGCGTCAGGTGTTGCGTACGCTGGAGAAACAACTGGAACGTGATCACGCCAAGACCAACATCATCGGTATCACCGAGTTGGGCCTGGTGCAGATGACCCGCAAGCGTACCCGCGAAAGCCTCGAGCAGGTGCTGTGTGAACCGTGCAGCAGTTGTCAGGGCCGCGGCAAGTTGAAAACGCCGGAAACCGTGTGCTACGAGATTTTTCGCGAGATCCTGCGTGAGGCTCGGGCATACCAGGCCGTGGGCTACAGAGTGTTGGCCAATCAGAAAGTGGTTGATCGGTTACTCGACGAAGAGTCGGGGAACGTCGCCGAACTGGAAGGGTTTATCGGGCGGACCATCCGCTTCCAGGTCGAGACCATGTACTCCCAGGAACAATATGACGTGGTGCTGCTCTGAAACGGCATGCTTTACTTTTATTGGAAGCGGCTGGCTTCAGCGTTTTGCATGACTATCGCCTTGGGGGTCACCTGACATGGAGCGTCTGATACGCTTTTTCGCTGCTTTGACCCGCTGGAGTCTGGGGCTTTGCGCGTTATTGTTGGTGTTGACTGCGCTGTACGTCAGCCTTGGCCGAGAATTCATTCCGTTGGTCGCCGAGTATCGCGGAGATGTCGAGGCCAAGGCACGCGACACATTGGATATGCCATTGAGCATCGGCAGCATTGAAGGCGGCTGGAGTGGTCTGGCGCCGATTCTGCTGGCCCGTGATGTGATGGTCGGCGAGGGCGCCAATGCGTTGCGCCTGGATCACGTGCGGGTGGTGCCGGATGTCTGGGCCAGCTTGCTGGCGCGCGAAGTCCGTATCGCCCATCTCGAACTCAACGGTCTGAAAGTGAGCCTGAAGGAAGACCAGGACGGCCATTGGGCGCTTGAAGGATTGCCGGTTCAGCAGGATCAGTCCTTCGATCCCGAGCAATTGCTCAATCGCATGCAAATGATTACTCAGCTGTCGGTGCTGGACAGCCAGGTCACCTTACAGCCGTTCAATGACACCCCGCTGACCCTGACGTATGTCGGCCTGAACCTCAAAACCGGCGCATCTCGCCAGCGTCTCGACGCTCGTTTGACCCTGCCTGATGGCCAGCCCGTGACCTTGAGCCTGCGCACTCGTCTGCGCGCCAGTCAATGGCGCGAGGGTGAAGCGGAGGCTTACCTGAGCCTGCCGCAAAGTGACTGGTCGCGCTGGCTGCCGACGCGGTTGACCCAACAGTGGAGGTTTTCCGAGCTCAAGGCCGGTGGCGAACTGTGGTTGAGCTGGGGCAAGGGCACCGTGCAAAGTGCTGCCGTGCGCCTCAATGCGCCACAAATGAAAGGCGCCTATGCCGAGCGCAATCCGGTAAAAATCCAGAATCTGGCGCTCAATGTCTGGTTCCAGCGTAACGACGAAGGTTTCAACGTCCTCCTCGATTCCTTGGCCATGAACCTTGGCGAAACCCGCTGGGAGTCGCACCTGCAGCTCCAGCAGTTCGCGGCAACTGACAAAGCCCAGGAGCGCTGGCATGTTCAGGCCGATCGCCTTGATCTCACCCCGATCACACCGGTTCTGGACGCCTTGGTACCGGTGCCGGAAAAAGTCGCGGTGGTCATCGACAACCTTAAAGTCACCGGCACCCTGCGCAACGTATTGCTCGACTACCGCCCGCAGGCGACCGACGACCAACGCGTCAGCTTTGCCGCCAATCTTGATCGGGTCGGCTTCAACGCCTACCACGGCGCGCCGGCGGCTCGAAACGTGAGTGGCAGCATCAGCGGTGATCTGGGGCAAGGCGAGCTGCGCATGGACAGCAAGGACTTTTCCTTGCATCTGGACCCGATCTTCGCCAAACCATGGCAGTACATTCAAGCCAATGCGCGGCTGACCTGGAAGCTCGACAAGGAAGGTTTCACCCTGATCGCGCCGTACCTGAAAGTGCTGGGCGAGGAGGGCAAGATTGCCGGCGATTTTCTGATCCGCCTGCATTTCGATCACACCCAGGAAGACTACATGGATCTGCGGGTCGGCCTGGTCGACGGCGATGGCCGTTATACCGCCAAGTACCTTCCCGCAGTCCTCGGCCCGGCCCTGGATGAGTGGTTGCGCACGGCAATTCTCAAGGGCGCGGTGGACGAAGGTTTCTTTCAGTACCAGGGCTCGCTGAACCATGGTGCACTCGATGCGGCGCGGCGTTCCAACCGGGTTGGCCGCACGTCAGCAAGGTCAGCGGTGAAGTGTTCGTCGAAGACAGTGGCGTACGGATCCTGGCCAGCAAGGGGCAGTTGCTCGACACTCAGGTTCGCGATATTTACGTCAATATTCCCCATGTACCCACCGGTCAAACCAGCCGCCTGTTTCTCGATGGCGAGTTCGCGGGTGGCCTGGGCGACGGATTGAAAATTCTGCAGGAAGCGCCGATCGGCACTGCCTCGACCTTTGCCGGTTGGCAGGGTGAGGGTGATTTGCAGGGCAAGCTCAAACTGGATATTCCGCTGGCCAAAGGTGAATTGCCGAAAATCCTCGTGAATTTTAAAACCGCCAAAGCCCGCCTGAAGATGAGCGAGCCAGAGCTTGAGCTGACTCAGCTCAAGGGTGATTTCCGCTTCGATAGCAGCAAAGGCTTGAGTGGGCAGGGCATCACTGCGCAAGCCTTCGAACGGCCCATTACCGCGCAAATTTTTGCCGACGGCAGAGAGGGCAGCCTCAACACCCGTGTTGTCGCCAAGGGCCAGGTGGCGGTGAAAAAACTCACTGACTGGCTGAAAGTCAGCCAGCCGCTGCCCGTTTCCGGCGACATTCCGTATCAGCTGCAGCTGACGCTCAATGGCGCTGAAAGCCAGCTCATGGTCAATTCCAGTCTCAAGGGCGTTGTGGTGGATCTGCCTGCGCCTTTCGGCATGCGAGCCAGTGAAGGCCGCGACACCGTATTTCGTATGACCCTGCAAGGGCCTGAGCGGCGTTATTGGGTCACCTACGGCGACCTCGCCAACTTCACCTTCGCAGCGCCCAGCGGCAACATTGCCGATGGTCGGGGCGAGCTGGTTCTGGGTGTCGGCGATGCGGTGTTGCCGGGTGGACTTCCAGGTGGGCAAGCTCATCGGGTTTGGCAGCACCCTCGATAAGGTCTCGCTGCAGTTGAATCGCAAACAGGCCGCCTGGGCGTTGCAGATCGATAGCCAACAAGCCAAAGGCAGTGTCGGGATACCCGACGCCAAGGCCGCGCCGGTGGCGATCAATCTGCAATATGTACGTTTGCCCGCGGTAGACCCGACGGTTCAGGCCGACGAAAACTCTCCAGACCCTCTGGCGTCAGTCGATCCTACGAAAATTCCCGCGCTGGATATCTCAATCGGCCAGTTGTTCCAGGGTAACGATCTGATCGGCGCCTGGTCGCTCAAGGTGCGTCCAACCGCCAAGGGTATCGCCCTCAACAACCTGGATCTGGGCCTCAAGGGCATGGTGTTGCAGGGGGCCGGTGGCTGGGAAGGTCTGCCTGGGGCCAGCAACAGTTGGTACAAAGGCCGTTTGGGCGGCAAAAATCTGGCGGATGTGCTCAAGGGTTGGGGTTTTGCGCCCACCGTGACCAGCGAAAATTTTCATATGGATGTGGACGGTCGTTGGCCCGGTTCACCGGCCTGGGTCGGGCTCAAGCGGTTTTCCGGCAGTCTCAATGCAACCTTGCGCAAAGGTCAGTTCGTCGAGGTCGAAGGCGGTGCCCAGGCCTTGCGGGTGTTTGGTCTGCTCAACTTCAATTCGATCGGTCGGCGCTTGCGCCTGGACTTCTCTGATCTGTTC
>JAPLSD010000494.1 GCA_026398835.1 Pseudomonas sp. | reverse complement strand
GACCTGCCACGGTCAACTCGAACTCGCCGAACAAGCCGCCAAAGAAGGCGCCAGCTATGTCGCCTTCGGTCGCTTCTTCAACTCCAACACCAAGCCCGGCGCGCCGACGGCCACCCTCGACTTGCTCGACCAGGCCCGTACTAAATTGCACCTGCCTATCTGCGTGATTGGTGGCATCACCCTGGAAAACGCTGCCCCGCTGGTGGCCCATGGCGCCGACCTGCTGGCCGTGGTCCACGGCCTGTCCGCCGCCGAGAACACCCAGGAAGTGACACGCCGAGCCCGCGCCTTCAAAGCCCTGCTTCATATCTAATTAGCCGAATCCTGATTTAGAGAGCCCGATCATGTCTCGTTCCGAAACTCTGTTTGCCAATGCCCAGAAACACATTCCCGGCGGCGTAAACTCGCCCGTTCGTGCCTTCAAGAGCGTCGGCGGCACGCCGTTGTTCTTCAAGCACGCCGAAGGCGCCTATGTGACGGACGAAGATGACAAACGCTATGTCGACTACGTAGGTTCCTGGGGCCCGATGATCCTCGGCCACAGCCACCCGGACGTGCTCGATGCCGTGCGCAAGCAGCTCGAACACGGGCTGTCCTATGGCGCCCCGACCGAAATGGAAACGCAGATGGCAGACCTGGTCTGCTCCATCGTGCCATCTATGGAAATGGTCCGCATGGTCAGTTCCGGCACTGAAGCGACCATGAGTGCGATTCGTCTGGCCCGTGGTTTCACCGGCCGCGACAGCATCATCAAGTTCGAAGGCTGCTACCACGGCCACTCCGACAGCCTGCTGGTCAAGGCCGGTTCCGGCGCGCTGACTCAAGGCGTTCCAAGCTCTGCGGGCGTACCCGCTGCCTTCGCCAAACACACCCTGACCTTGCCGTTCAACGACATTGACGCCGTCGAGCAAATGCTCAGCGAAGTCGGTCAGGAAGTGGCGTGCATCATCGTTGAACCCGTGGCGGGCAACATGAACTGCGTGCCACCAGCGCCGGGCTTCCTCGAAGGCCTGCGCACACTTTGCGACAAACACGGTGTGGTGCTGATTTTCGACGAAGTGATGACCGGTTTCCGCGTTGCCCTCGGCGGCGCCCAGGCACATTACGGCGTGACTCCGGACCTGAGCACGTTCGGCAAAATCATTGGCGGCGGCATGCCAGTGGGCTGCTTCGGCGGCAAGCGCGAAATCATGTCGCACATCGCTCCATTGGGCCCGGTCTATCAGGCAGGCACCTTGTCCGGCAACCCGTTGGCCATGGCTGCGGGCCTGACCACCTTGCGCCTGATCAGCCGTCCGGGCTTCCATGCCGAACTGAGCGATTACACCAGTCGCCTGCTCGATGGCCTGCAACAGCGTGCCGACGCAGCCGGTATTCCGTTCGTGACCACTCAGGCCGGCGGCATGTTCGGCCTGTACTTCAGCGGCGCTGACGACATCGTGACATTCGATGACGTCATGAGCAGCGACGCCAGCCTGTTCAAACGCTTCTTCCACCTGATGCTCGAAGGCGGCGTTTACCTGGCGCCGAGCGCTTTCGAAGCCGGTTTCACCTCGATCGCCCATGGCGATGCCGAGCTGAAGCTGACTCTGGACGCTGCTGAGCGTGCTTTTGCTGCGTTGAAATAAGCTGATCGGCCTGACGCTGCTTAGGCGGCGTCGGTTTTATTCAGGTCTTTACGCCTCTTTTCCTCCCCTTAAAGCACGAAATTTCCTACAAACCGGGAGATATCGGGCCGTGCAGCAGAAAAACGAGTAAAGACTTTGTAAGGTTGGCCCTGCTTATTTCATAATGCGCGCTTATTGGATCCCCACTGCGGGTCCGCGCGCCCTTCAGAGGTAAGTCGATTCCCATGAACCGCACCGGCCGCACCCTTGCATTGGGCTGCCTGTTGCTCCTTCAGCCCCTGCTCGCGCATGCACAAGCAGGCGGCAACTCGTTGTTGATCCCAGCGATGGGTCGCTGCACCCTCAATACCCAGTCGCAAGACGTGTCCGAGGCGCTTGCCGCCTGTCAGAAAGCATCGGATGCCGGGGATGCAGAAGCACAATACGAGTTGGGTGAATTCTATTACGAAGGCAAACGTGCGCCGCGTGACCTCAATCAAGCCCTGAGTTACTTCGAGAAAGCTTCTCTGCAAGGCCATGCTCAGGCGCAATTCAAGCTCGGCACCATGTTTTTCCACGGTGAAGGCGTTCCGGCCAATAACGTTCAGGCGTATATCGTGCTGAAAATGGCGGCGGTCAATGGCGCCGAAGATGCGCTGGACACTGCCGACGAAGTCGCCGGACACATGAAGCGTGATGAACTGGAAGTCGCGACCCAGGTGCTGGGGCAGATTTTCCGCAAATACCTGCTGGAACTGCAAAGCGCCGACGGGCGTTCGCCTTTCTCACCGCTGCCTTAAAAGTTCTGCATCGACCTTTCTGACGCAATCGCGGGCAAGCCTCGTTCCTACGGTTATAGGTGATCCGTAGGAGCGAGGCTTGCCTGCGATTGGCTGCGACTCGGTTCGGGTGTTACTTATCCGGCATCGGCATCGGAAACGGCATGACGTTGCTCATGCCACGGGCTTCGGTAATCTTCGGCGTACCCAGGCGCTCGACTTCGTCGATGCGCACGATCGAATGCATTGGCACAAAACTGCGTACCACACCTTCGAACTGCGCTTTGAGCTTCTCTTCGCCAGGGTCGACGACCAGCTGTGTGCGCTCGCCAAAGACGAACTCTTCAACTTCCAGGAAGCCCCACAGATCACTTTGATAGATCTGCTTGGCGTACATTTCGAACACCTGGCCCTGGTTGAGGAAAATCACCTTGTAGATTGGAGCTTCACGTTTGGTCATGGTGGGCGGGTAACACATCGGGGATATATAAGAGGGCGCAAACTATAGCATAGCCACCGGACGCGCAACGCTAGGAACCTGCGGGCATGACCACTATAATGCGCGGTTCTTTGAACCACTTGATGAACCCCCATGGCCAAGAAGCTTTATATCGAAACCCACGGTTGCCAAATGAACGAGTACGACAGCTCGCGCATGGTAGATCTGCTGGGTGAACATCAGGCCCTGGAAGTCACCGCCCGCGCCGAAGACGCAGACGTCATCCTGCTCAACACCTGTTCGATCCGCGAGCGCGCCCAGGACCGGGTGTACTCCCAACTCGGCCGCTGGCGTGAACTGAAACTGGCCAACCCGGACATGGTGATCGCCGTCGGCGGTTGCGTGGCCAGCCAGGAAGGCGCTGCCATTCGCGACCGCGCACCCTATGTCGACGTGGTCTTCGGCCCGCAGACACTGCACCGCCTGCCGGAAATGATCGACGCCGCGCGCCTCACCAAGCTGCCGCAAGTCGACGTCTCGTTCCCGGAAATCGAGAAATTCGATCACCTGCCAGAACCACGCATCGATGGCCCAAGCGCTTACGTCTCGGTCATGGAAGGTTGCAGCAAGTACTGCACGTTCTGCGTGGTGCCTTATACCCGCGGTGAAGAAGTCAGCCGACCGTTCGACGATGTGCTGGCCGAAATCATCCACCTTGCGGAAAACGGCGTACGTGAAGTCACCTTGCTGGGGCAGAACGTCAACGGCTATCGCGGCAAGACCCATGACGGTCGCCTGGCGGACCTCGCCGAGCTGATCCGCGTGGTCGCCGCCGTCGACGGTATCGAGCGCATCCGCTATACCACTTCGCACCCACTGGAGTTCTCCGACAGCCTGATCCAGGCCCACGCCGAAGTGCCGGAGCTGGTCAAACACCTGCATTTGCCGGTGCAGTCGGGCTCGGATCGCATCCTCGCTGCGATGAAGCGCAACCACACTGCGCTGGAGTACAAATCCAAACTGCGCAAGCTGCGGGCCGCCGTGCCGGGCATCTGCATCAGCTCGGACTTCATCGTCGGCTTCCCCGGCGAGACCGAAAAAGACTTCGAACAGACCATGAAGCTGATCGAAGACGTCGGTTTCGACTTTTCCTACTCGTTCGTCTACAGCCAGCGTCCAGGCACACCGGCAGCCGATCTGGCTGACGAAACTCCGGAAGAGCTGAAAAAAGAGCGCCTGAACGCCCTGCAACATCGCCTTAATCAGCAAGGCTTCGAGATCAGCCGACAAATGGTCGGCTCTATTCAGCGCATTCTGGTGACCGATTATTCGAAGAAAGACCCGGGTGAACTGCAAGGGCGTACCGAGAACAACCGTATCGTCAACTTCCGCTGCGACAATCCCACGCTGATCGGCCAGTTCGCCGATGTGCGCATCGATGCTGCACAACCGCACTCGCTGCGTGGTTCTCTGCTTCAATAAACACAATGCCCCTGTAGGAGCCGGGCTTGCCCGCGAAGCAGACACTGAGGTCCATCAGACGGACCGTGTCATCGTTCATCGCGGGCAAGCCCGGCTCCTACAGAGACCGCGTTTGCCCGGAACGATCTGGCGGATCAACATTGGCCTGTTTAAGAGCTTTCGCACCCAGGCCACTGGCGTTATCCTTGATTTCATCTCAATTGCCTTAGGGCGGCTAAAAGCGACCTTGAACGCACCCATAGAACCACATCGTTTCATCCTCGAGCCCATTGAGGCTCGCCGCTTCGCCAATCTGTGCGGGCAATTCGACGAGCATCTGCGCTTGATCGAACAGCGCCTGAGCATCGAGATCCGCAACCGCGGAAACCAGTTCGAGCTGATCGGCGAACCCAGACACACCACCTCTGCGGAAAACATCCTGCGCCGCCTGTACCGGGAAACCAAAGGTACCCAGCTGTCGCCGGACACGGTCCACCTGTTCCTGCAGGAATCGGCCGTGGAAGAGCTGGACAACCATCCGTCTGCTGAACCCGCCGTCGCACTGCGCACCAAAAAAGGCATGATTCGTCCTCGCGGCGAGAATCAGCAGCGCTATGTGAAGGAGATTCTCGGCAACGACATCAACTTCGGAATCGGCCCTGCCGGTACCGGCAAGACCTATCTGGCGGTTGCCTGTGCGGTGGACGCTTTGGAGCGCGAGCAAGTTCGCCGCATCCTGCTGGTGCGTCCAGCGGTTGAAGCCGGCGAAAAACTCGGCTTCCTGCCTGGCGATCTGGCACAGAAAATCGATCCGTACCTGCGTCCGCTGTATGACGCGCTGTACGAAATGCTTGGCTTCGAACACGTTGCCAAACTGATCGAACGTCAAGTGATCGAGATCGCGCCGCTGGCCTATATGCGCGGTCGAACGCTGAACAACAGCTTCATCATTCTCGACGAAAGCCAGAACACCACGGTTGAGCAGATGAAGATGTTCCTGACGCGGATCGGCTTTGGTTC
>JAPLSD010000078.1 GCA_026398835.1 Pseudomonas sp. | reverse complement strand
GCCTGGATACAGCGCTCTTCAGCCGTGTCCAGTTCCAGCTTCATCTGTTCGATGTCCAGCATTTGTTGCTCAAGCTGCTCGCGACGTTCGGTAATTTTCGCCAGCATGCTGTGCAACTGTTTCTGGTTACCGCTGGTGGGGTCGTAGAGTTCGATCAGCTCGCGGCATTCAGCCAGGGAGAAGCCGATGCGCTTACCCCGCAAAATCAGTTTCAGACTGACTTTGTCGCGGGGCGAGTAGATGCGCTCCTGACCGCGCCGCTCGGGAGCGAGCAAGCCTTGCTCCTCATAGAAACGAATGGCGCGGGTCGTGATGTCGAGCTCGCGGGCGAGGTCGGAGATGCTGTAAGTCTGGCTGCTCATGGAAGCGCTCAAGAAAGGTCTTGGCACTAAGCTAATTGCTGGTTGACGTATACGTCAAGTACATGTCTCTTGTAGGAGCGAGCGGTGCGGCGATCCGACTTGCCCGCGATGAAAGCAACGCGGTGCAACAGAATGACCGCGTGATCGTTCATCGCGGGCAAGCCTCGCTCCCACGAAATTACGCCTTGTCGAGCTTCTTCTCATGCGCCGTTACTTGCTGGCACAACTCGATCATCTGCTCGCGCATCCAGCGGTTGGCCGGGTCCTGATCGGTGCTTTCGTGCCAGTAGAGGTGGGTTTCGACTGGTGGTACGTCATTGACCGGCAAGTTGACTGAGTACAGGTCATGCCGACGGGCGAAACGCTCCGGTACGGTCATCACCATGTCGGTCTGTTGCAGCACTTGCGAGGCCATCAGGTAATGCTGGGAGCGCAGGGCGATTTTACGCTGGATGCCCATCTTGCCGAGTGCCAGGTCGACATGCCCCAGACCGCTGCGGCGACTGGAAATATGGATGTGGGTCAGCGACAGGTAATCATCGAGGGTGAATTTCTCTTTGCCCGCCAGCGGATGCCCCTTGCGCATGGCGCAGACATAGCGGTCTTCCATCAGCTTGACGTGGCGCACTTGCGGATCGGTGTTGAGTGGTGCGTCGACAGCGAAGTCGAGGCGGCCGGCGGCCAGTTCCTTGGTGGTTTCCCGGCGTTTGGACAAAAAGCTCTCGATGATCACCGTCGGCGCCAGACGACGCAGGCGCTGGAACAGCGGCGGCAGGATCACCGCTTCGGTGAGGTCGGTCATGCTGATGCGGTAGGTCTTGGCTGCCTGCAACGGGTTGAAAATACGGCTTTCCTGCACCGAAACCCGCAGCAGTGACAACGCATTTCGTACCGGGCCGATGATGTTCTGCGCCATGGGCGTGGGCACCATGCCTTGGGCAGTACGCACGAACAACGGGTCGTTGAAGGTCTCGCGCAGGCGGGCCAGAGCGTTCGAGACGGCTGGCTGAGTGATGCCGACGATCTGCCCGGCGCGGGTCAGATTGGCTTCAGTGTAGATCGCGTCGAAGACGATAAAGAGGTTCAGGTCGACCTTGCTCAGATTCATTGCGCGGCACTCTTATTTTTAGGTTTCGATCAGTCGATCATATATCGGTGATGAATGTTAATACACGCCGAGAATAGGCTAGGTAAATTTTAGTAGCTGTTCTAGCATCGATTGCATGACCTCAACAACCTCCTAGAAGAAGGTAGCTGCTCATGGATTTCGCTTATTCCCCAAAGGTTCAGGAACTGCGTGAGCGCGTGACCGCGTTCATGGACGCTTATGTTTATCCGGCTGAAGCGGTGTTCGAACGCCAGGTCGCCGAAGGTGATCGCTGGCAGCCGACCGCGATCATGGAAGAACTCAAGCTCAAGGCCAAGGCTGAAGGCTTGTGGAATTTGTTTCTTCCTGAGTCCGAGCTCGGTGCCGGCTTGACCAACCTCGAATACGCGCCGCTGGCGGAAATCATGGGCCGATCCTTGCTCGGGCCGGAGCCGTTCAACTGCTCGGCGCCGGACACCGGCAACATGGAGGTGTTGGTACGTTACGCCAACGAAGGGCAGAAGCAGCGCTGGCTGGAACCGCTGTTGCGCGGTGAAATCCGTTCGGCCTTCGCCATGACCGAGCCAGATGTCGCTTCCTCCGATGCCACCAACATGGCCGCCCGCGCAGTGCGCGATGGGGACGAGTGGGTGATCAATGGCAAAAAATGGTGGACTTCAGGTGCTTGCGATCCGCGCTGCAAGATCCTGATCTTCATGGGCCTGAGCAATCCGGATGCGCCGCGTCACCAACAGCACTCGATGATTCTGGTGCCGGTGGATGCCCCGGGTGTGAAGATCGTCCGTCCGCTACCAGTGTTCGGCTACGACGACGCGCCTCATGGCCACGCCGAAGTGCTGTTCGAAAACGTCCGTGTCCCTTACGAGAGCGTATTGCTGGGCGAGGGTCGCGGTTTTGAAATCGCTCAAGGTCGCCTTGGCCCAGGCCGGATTCACCACTGCATGCGCTCCATCGGCATGGCCGAACGCGCACTGGAATTGATGTGCAAACGTTCGGTCAATCGCACGGCGTTTGGCAAACCGCTGGCACGTCTGGGCGGCAATATCGACAAGATCGCCGACTCGCGGATGGAAATCGACATGGCGCGGCTGCTGACACTGAAAGCGGCCTACATGATGGACACCGTCGGCAATAAGGTGGCGAAAAGTGAAATCGCCCAGATCAAAGTCGTCGCACCAAACGTAGCTTTGAAGGTCATCGACCGGGCGATCCAGATCCACGGCGGGGCGGGGGTTTCCAACGATTTCCCGCTGGCCTATATGTACGCCATGCAGCGCACCTTGCGCCTGGCCGACGGTCCGGACGAAGTGCACCGCGCGGCGATCGGCAAGTTCGAGATCGGTAAATATGTGCCGAAAGAGATGATGCGTAGCGGGCATTAATACCGCGTCGCTTTCATCGCGAGCAAGCCCGCTCCCACATTATTAGATCTGTGTTGGCCGCAATTCTGGCGGCTGAACTCGATCAAGTGTGGGAGCGGGCTTGCTCGCGATAGCATCAGCCCAGTCAATGCAGCACTTCCAGAACTCAATACACCCAAACCTCCACCCGCCGATTTTTGATCCTGCCTTCATCCGCGCTATTGGCCGCCACTGGCATCTCAGCGCCAAAGCCGCGAATTTCTCGAAACACCACGCCGCTTTTGGCCAACTCGCGCCGTACCGCCATGGCTCGCAGTTTCGATAAAAGCGCTGCCCGCTCCGGGTCGCTCTTGGCATCGCCAAAACCCACCAGCGTGACCTGTCTGTTGAGCTTGTCGTGGAGCTTTAAATAGTCGAGTACCCGCGACAGATCCTGACGGGCCTTGTTGTCCAGGCTGGCGCTGCCTTCCTCGAAGCGAAAATTCACCGTCAGCCGTTGCCCTTCGCGGGTGATGGCTTGATAGTCGCCAGGCATCTGCGCGCTGGGCGTTACCGTCATGGCCTGCACGGTCTGTGCAATAAACCCATTGGCCGCGACAATCGCCTGGCCCTTGCTGCTCTGGGCAAACACCACCAGCGCGTCGGCCCATGGGTTGTGCCCATTGGGTGGCAGGTAAAAGAACAAGCGCCGTGACAGTGGATAATCTTCGGTGGCGATCAGGCTGCGCCGGGGCAGCATTGGCTGCGAGTCGCCATCGACAATCGCCACGGTTTTGGCCTGGCGCACATAGGGCAGGCCGATAAAACCAATGCCCTGAGGATCCTGGCTGACCGCGTCGGACAGCTGTTCGCTGGATTCGAAGCGTTTCGCCGTGATGCCCAGGGTTTTGCTGCGCCGACTGAGAACAAGCTCTTTGAAAGTGTCGTAAGTGCCCGACTGATCATCCCGGGCATACAAGTGGATAGGTCCTCCAGCGCCGCCGAGTTCTTCCCAGGTTTTCACCTCGCCGCTGAAAATTCGCGCCAGTTGCTCGGTGTTTAATTGGTTCAAGGGATTTTGCGGATGGAGAATGATCGCCAGCCCATCAATGGCGATCACCTGCTCGGCACCGGGGCTTTTCAAATCGCCCAGGGCTTCCAGGTCGACCAGTTCACTGTCCTTGATCGGTCTCGATGAGGCAGCCAGGTCGGCGTTCGCCGCTTTAAGTGCGGTAAAACCGGTGCTCGAGCCATGGGCGGCGACTTCCACCAGTACCCGGTGTCCTTGCTCGGTATTGCCGACGACGCGCTGTTCGTTGTCTTTGCCCGAGATTTCGCTATGAATATCGCGCAAGCCTTGCGCCTCCATCAATCCTTTGACCAGCGCCGGGCCCAGGGCGGCACCGATGGTGTTGGAGCCCTGAATGCGCAGGACAGGGCCCAGGTCCGGGGTCGGTAGCTCAGTGGCGAAGACCGAAAAAGGCTGCACGCCGCAAAGCATCATCACAAACAGAGCGCGCAGCATTAGACCGGCACCTTCTAGTAGGGCAAAGGAAGTGCCGGGGAGAATAAGTCAGAGAGGTTTCCGAAAGATGACAGTCAAAGCTTTGATCGTTCCCACGCTCCCGCGTGGGAATGCCTCACTGGACGCGCAGCAATCGCTCTTGAACGTGACGCGGGGCGTCACGGGCTGCATTCCTTTGCGGCGCGTGGGAACGATCGATCAGGATCAGTTCAACTCAAGCCAGATCGGCGCGTGATCGGAAGGCTTTTCCATGGCGCGCAGGTCGTAGTCGACGCCGGCAGCCTTGATTCTTGGCAACAGACCTTGGGAAGCCATGATCAGGTCGATGCGCAGGCCTCGCTTGGGCTCGTCCTCGAAACCGCGGCTGCGGTAGTCGAACCAGCTGAAGCGATCCGCGACGTCTGGATTCAGGTGACGGAAACTGTCTATCAGGCCCCAGTTCTTCAGGCGGGCCATCCACTCGCGCTCTTCCGGGAGGAAGCTGCACTTGCCGGTTTTCAGCCAGCGCTTCATGTTGTCCGGGCCAATGCCGATGTCGCAGTCTTCAGGGGAAATGTTGACGTCACCCATCACCACCAGCGGCTGGTCATTGCTGAACTGGGTTTCGAGCAATTGCTGCAAATCACTGTAAAACCGCTGCTTGGCCGGAAATTTGGTCGGGTGGTCGCGGTTTTCACCTTGTGGGAAATAGCCGTTCATGATGGTCACCGGCACGCCGTTGGCGTCGGCGAAGGTGCCCCAGATAAAGCGCCGCTGAGCGTCTTCTTCGTCGGTGGCAAAGCCTTTATGCAGTGCGATCGGCTCCTGGCGGGAGAGCAGGGCGACGCCGTAATGGCCCTTTTGTCCGTGGTAATACACGTGATAACCCAGGGCCTGAACCTCGGCCAACGGGAACTGGTCGTCATGGACCTTGGTTTCCTGCAGGCCGATCACGTCCGGCTGGTGCTTCTCGATCAGCGCCGCCAGTTGGTGGGGCCGGGCGCGCAGGCCGTTGATGTTGAACGAGACGATCTTCATGGTCGGCAGTCCTGGCAAAACTGCGATGCTAGCCGACAAGTCCGACGGCGGCCAGCGTGGCGGTAGGTCAGATGCGCTGCTAATGTCCTTTGGGCGTAGAGTGTAAACCGTTGTTACGGGGAGCTGTGCAAGCGAACAAATGCTCGCGGTAACAAGGCTTTTGTATAAAAAGCACGGCCACTTTGGGCCGCGTCCAGGGGAGATCCACCGCTATGCCTGAATCCTCAACGGCCATCGCCGACATTCATATGCTCGATAGCGGCTATTCCAGCGAAGCGCGCTCCTTGCTGTATCAAGCCTACCGCCATGAGCCGACCTTTGGTTTTCTGTTCGAGGCCGAGCGGCCCGGCTATGAGCACCGCATTCGGGCAACGGTGCGTGAACTGGTCAAACAACACTTTCTTCAGGATTTGCCAGCCATTGGCCTGCTGATCAACGACCGACTGATCGGCATCGCCCTGATCGCGCCGCCGCAACGCCGCCTGGGCATCACCGAGAGTTGGGCCTGGCGCCTGCGGATGGTGCTCAGTACCGGATTCCGCTGCACGCGGCGTTACCTGGATTATCACGAGGCGGTGGTGGCCTGCCTGCCATCCGACGCGGTTCACGTCTTGCCGCTGCTGGGAATTCACCCGCAGTTTCAGGGCAAACACTTCGGCGAGCAGTTACTTCAAGCGGTTCATAATTGGTGCGCAGAGGACGAGCATTCAGAAGGCGTGGTACTTGATACCGGGAATCCACGTTATCTGGAGTTCTATAAGCGTCAGGGTTACGAGGAAATTGGCGAGGTCGCTGTAGGGCCTATCCGCGAACACGTGTTTTTTCACCCCAATCCACAGGTGTTACAAACAGCAACCGCTTGATGGAGAACTTCCGGCCACTCCAGGGTTCTATCACGCTCCCAAGCTCGTGATAGCATCCGCGCCTATGAAGTTTCCAGGAAAATTCACCAGCGGCTTGCTCATGCTGGTCACAAGCTGTGCGGCGTTGGCACAAAGTGAATTGGATGTACGGATCAAACCGTCCAACAATGAACTGAAAGCCAACGTGGAGGGCTATATCGGTAGCCTGGGCGATCGCGACGAAGAAGCCTTGTTACGCTTCAGTCGCGGTGCCGAAGAGCAAGCCAGAAAGGCCGCCCAGGCCTTGGGTTTCTATCAGCCGCAGAT
>JAPLSD010000761.1 GCA_026398835.1 Pseudomonas sp. | reverse complement strand
CCGATGACGCCGTTATTGCCGCGAAAAGCGCCCTGAGTGTAGATCCCGCGATCTTCCAGTGGGCAACGCCAGATCGCCCAGCCCCAGGCAATGGCAAAACCGATCAGCGTGGCGATGGCAAAATAAATCAGTAATGACGGCTGCAACGCCGAATGCAGATCGGCATGCAGGATGCCCAGAAACAACAACGCCGGCATGGTGACGTTGAACACCAGTGCCGACGCGGTGTGGATAAAGTTGTCGTCGATCCAGCCAACGCGCTTGAGTAACACGCCCAAAAACAACATGGCAAACACTGGCGCAGTGATATTCAGCGTTTCGAGAAAGATTGCCAGCATGCCTGGTAAACCTTGTGCCTGTCGTTAGGGCGCTAATGATAAGCCAGTAGCGGCAGATAAGCCGCATCGAAAGCCAGGATCGTTCCCATGCTCTGCGTGGGAATGCAGCCCGGGACGCTCTGCGTCCCAGAAGGCGTGACACAGAGCGTCACAAGAGGCATTCCCACGCAGGAACGTGGGAACGATCACAAGGTCAGGTAATGGGTGCCGGGTTGAACAGCGTAATGTCGTTGTGCAGTTTGTGCTGTTCAGCCCAGGTCTGTTTCTTGCCGCTGGCCACATCCAGATAGAAGTGGAACAACTCCCAGCCGAGCTCTTCAATAGAAGCTCGCCCCGTCGCAATACGCCCGGCATCGATATCGATCAGGTCTGGCCAACGCTGAGCCAGTTCGGTGCGGGTCGAGACCTTCACCACTGGCGCCATGGCCAGACCATAGGGCGTGCCGCGCCCAGTGGTGAACACATGCAAGTTCATCCCGGCTGCCAGTTGCAAGGTGCCGCAGACAAAATCACTGGCCGGCGTCGCGCAAAAAATCAGCCCTTTGCGCTTGAAGCGTTCGCCAGGGCCGAGCACCCCGTTGATCGCGCTGCTGCCGGACTTGACGATGGAGCCCAACGATTTCTCGACGATATTCGACAACCCGCCCTTCTTGTTGCCCGGCGTGGTATTGGCGCTGCGGTCCGCTTCGCCCTTGGCCAGGTAACGGTCATACCAGTCCATCTCGCGCACCAGCTCTTGCGCCACTTCCTCGGTTTCCGCGCGCGAGGTCAGCAAGTAGATGGCATCACGCACCTCGGTCACTTCGGAAAACATCACCGTCGCGCCCGCTCTTAACAGCAAGTCCGAGGCATAACCCAGCGCCGGGTTGGCGGTGATCCCGGAAAAAGCATCACTGCCGCCGCACTGCATGCCGAGAATCAACTCGGATGCCGGCACAGTTTCGCGGCGACGTTGATCGAGTTTCTTCAAGCGGGTTTCGGCCAGTTCCATGATCTGTTCGATCATCTCGGTGAAACCGTGGCTGGAGTCCTGCAGGCGATACAGCCACGGCTCACTGAGGTCCACCGAGCTGTCGTTGTCGTGCATCACCTGGCCGGCCTGCAATTTCTCGCAGCCCAGGCTGATGACCAACGCTTCGCCACCCAGATTCGGGTTGCGCGCCAGATTGCGCACAGTGCGGATCGGGATATACGCATCGGTGGCGGTAATGGCCACACCACAGCCGTAGCTGTGGGTCAGCGCCACGACATCATCGACATGCGGATACTTGGGCAACAGCTCATCGCGGATACGCTTGACCGCATGATTCAGCACGCCGGTCACGCACTGCACGGTGGTGGTGATGCCGAGAATATTGCGCGTGCCGACAGTGCCGTCGGCATTGCGATAACCCTCGAAGGTGAACCCCTCCAGTGGCGCCTGCGCAGCCGGCACATCGGTGGACAGCGGCAGGCTGTCCAGCGGTGGCGCAGTGGGCATGCGCAGTTGATCTTCCTTGACCCAACTGCCGCGCGGGATTGGCTGCAAGGCATAGCCGATGGTCTGGCCATAACGAATCACCTGGCCACCTTCGGGAATGTCCACCAGCGTCACCTTGTGGCTCTGCGGGACAAAATCCACGGTAACCAGGCCGTCTGGAAACTCGGTGCCAGCCGGCACGCCCTGGTCGTTGACCACGATCACCACGTTATCCAGCTCGTGCAAACGGATGTAGCGCGGCGAGTCGGAATGTTCAATCAACTGCATGACGCCGCTCCTCAGGAGTGAGCTTGAGAAAGTTTATTAAGTTCCGGACCGGCACTCGGTGGCTCTTTAAGCACCACGCGCTTGATCGGGCCGACGATCACCAGATAACTGAACACCGCCACCAGTGCATTGCAGCCGACAAACACCAGCGCCCATTTGAACGAGCCGGTAGAGCTGATGATGTAACCAATCACAATCGGCGTGGTGATCGAAGCGATGTTGCCGAACATGTTGAACAGGCCGCCACTGAGACCGGCAATCTGTTTCGGCGAGGTATCGGACACCACCGCCCAACCGAGTGCGCCAACGCCTTTACCGAAGAACGCCAGGGCCATGAAGCCCACCACCATCCATTCGATGTCGACATAGTTGCAGGCGACGATGCTGGTGGACAGCAGCAAACCGCCAATGATCGGTGCCTTGCGGGCGAAGGTCAGGGAATGGCCCTTGCGTAGCAGATAGTCGGAAATGATCCCGCCCAACACGCCACCGATAAAGCCGCAAATCGCCGGCAAGGAGGCAATGAAACCAGCCTTGAGGATGGTCATGCCGCGCTCCTGAACCAGGTACACCGGGAACCAGGTCAGGAAGAAGTAGGTGATGCCGTTGATGCAGTATTGGCCCAGGTACACGCCGAGCATCATGCGGTTGGTCAACAACTGACGCATGTAGTCCCATTTCGGACCGTCGGCGCGCTTGCCCTTGTCCTGATCCATGTCGACCAGGCCGCCGTTGTCGGCGATGTGCTTGAATTCCGCTTCGTTGATCATCGGGTGCTGACGCGGGCTGTGGATAATTTTCAGCCAGACCAGCGAGAACACAATGCCGATCCCGCCCATCACCACGAACACATGCTGCCAGCCGAAGCGGTAGACGATCCAGCCCATCAACGGCGCGAAAATCACCGTGGCGAAGTATTGCGCCGAGTTGAAGATTGCCGACGCCGTGCCACGCTCAGCCGTAGGAAACCAGGCCGCGACAATGCGTGCGTTACCGGGGAAGGATGGCGCTTCGGCCAGGCCCACCAGAAAGCGCAGCATGAACAGCGCAACGATCGCGGTGGAAACACCGAACTCACCGACATAGCCTTGCAGCACGGTGAATAGTGACCAGGTGAAGATGCTCAGGGCATAGACTTTTTTCGAGCCGAAACGGTCGAGCAGCCAGCCACCGGGGATTTGCCCGGCCACGTAGGCCCAGCCAAACGCAGAGAAGATATAGCCGAGGGTGACGGCGTCGATGCCGAGGTCTTTTTGCAGGCTGGAGCCCGCGATGGCGATGGTGGCGCGATCGGCATAGTTGATCGTGGTCACCAGAAACAGCATGAGCAAAATCAAATAACGGACGTGCGTCGGCTTGGTCGCTTGCATGTAGACGTACTCCCACTGATTATTTTTATGCGCGGGTGAATCTTGTATTTCCGTGTAGGAGCAGCCGGTCGACGCTCCTACAAGGTGTTGCGTGTTACGAACCGACGTAGCTGGTTTTCACCACGGTGTAGAACTCCTGCGCATAGCGACCTTGCTCACGCGAACCATAGGATGAACCTTTTCGACCACCGAACGGAACGTGGTAATCAACGCCAGCGGTCGGCAGATTGACCATCACCATCCCGGCCTGGGAATGACGTTTGAAGTGGTTGGCGTACTTCAGCGAGGTGGTGGCAATGCCCGCGGACAGACCGAATTCGGTGTCGTTGGCCATGGCCAGCGCCGCTTCGTAATCCGCCACGCGGACGATATTGGCCACCGGGCCGAAAATCTCTTCACGGCTAATGCGCATCTCGGCCGCGCTGTCGGCAAACAGCGTCGGTGCGAGGAAGTAGCCTTCGGTATCGCAAGTCACCAAGCCACCGCCGCTGACCAGTCGCGCACCTTCGGACTGACCGATGTCGATGTACTTCATGTCCTGTTCAAGCTGCGCTTGCGAGACCACCGGACCGATATCAGTACCGGACTTCAACGCATGGCCGACCTTGATCGAACGCATGCGCTCGGCCATGGCTTCAACGAATTTGTCATGAATCCCTGCGGTGACGATAAAGCGACTGGACGCTGTGCAACGCTGGCCGGTGGAGTAAAACGCGCTCTGCACCGACAGTTCGACCGCTTGCTTGAGGTCTGCGTCGTCGAGAATGACCTGCGGGTTCTTGCCGCCCATTTCCAGCTGCACTTTGGCCTGACGCGAAACGCAGTTGACCGCGATCTGGCGACCCACGCCCACGGATCCGGTGAAGCTGATGCCGTCGACTTTCGGGCTATTCACCATGGCATCGCCGATCACGCGGCCGCTGCCCATCACCAGGTTGAACACGCCGGCCGGGAAGCCTGCGCGGGAGATGATTTGCGCCAATGCCCAGGCACAACCCGGCACCAGTTCGGCTGGTTTGAGCACCACGCAATTGCCGTAGGCCAAGGCTGGGGCAATCTTCCAGGCCGGGATTGCAATCGGGAAGTTCCAAGGCGTGATCAGACCGACCACACCCAGCGCTTCGCGGGTCACTTCGACGTTGACGCCCGGACGCACCGACGGCAGGTAGTCGCCCGACAAACGCAGGCATTCACCGGCGAAGAACTTGAAGATATTGCCAGCGCGGGACACTTCACCAATGGCTTCGGGCAGGGTCTTGCCCTCTTCCCGGGCGAGCAGCGTGCCGAGTTCTTCGCGACGGGCGAGGATCTCACTGCCGACTTTATCCAGCGCATCACTGCGCGCTTGAATACCGGACGTCGACCAGGCCGGGAACGCAGCGCGGGCAGCGTCGATGGCAGCATTCACCTGAGCCAGATCAGCCTTGGCGTATTCGCCGATGACATCAGACAACTCGGACGGGTTGATATTGGTCGAGTAGTCGGCGCCAGCGACCCATTGGCCGCCGATGTAGTTATCGAATCGTTTGGTATCTGACACGAGCAATCTCCTTACGCGAAGGCCGCTGATTGCTCGGCGGCCCTGGTGAATTA
This sequence comes from Pseudomonas sp., assembly GCA_026398835.1. Lineage (GTDB taxonomy): Bacteria > Pseudomonadota > Gammaproteobacteria > Pseudomonadales > Pseudomonadaceae > Aquipseudomonas. The sequence goes on along the minus strand of JAPLSD010000761.1, from coordinate 1,036 downwards.
TTTACTGCGGACCTTGCTTGTCCATCAAAGCAGCCAGTGCTTCGAACTCTTCTGGCAGCAGATCAGTCAGCGGGGTGCGCACAGGACCTGCGTCGTAGCCGGCAATTTTTGCCCCGGCCTTGACGATGCTCACTGCGTAACCGGCCTTGCGGTTGCGGATGTCCAGGTACGGCAGGAAGAAGTCATCAATGATCTTGCCGACGGTGGCGTGATCTTCACGGGCAATGGCGTGATAGAAATCCATCGCGGTTTTCGGAATGAAGTTGAACACCGCCGAGGAGTAAACCGGTACGCCCAGTGCCTTGTAAGCGGCAGCGTAGACCTCAGCGGTCGGCAGGCCGCCGAGGTAGCTGAAGCGATCGCCGAGGCGACGACGGATCGACACCATCAACTCGATATCGCCCAGACCATCCTTGTAGCCAATCAGGTTCGGACAGCGCTCAGCCAGACGCTCCAGCAGCGGAGCGGTCAGACGGCAGACGTTGCGGTTGTAAACAATCACGCCAATTTTTACCGATTTGCACACGGCCTCAACGTGGGCGGCAACGCCGTCCTGGCTGGCTTCGGTCAGGTAATGCGGCAACAGCAGCAAGCCTTTGGCGCCCAGGCGCTCGGCTTCTTGAGCGTATTCGATGGCCTGGCGAGTAGCACCGCCGACACCGGCGAGGATTGGCACGCTGGTCGCGCAGGTGTCGACGGCGGTCTTGATCACCTGCGAGTACTCGCTGGCCGCCAGGGAGAAGAACTCACCGGTACCACCCGCCGCAAACAAAGCCGAAGCACCATACGGGGCCAGCCATTCGAGACGTTTGATATAGCCCTCGCGGTGGAAATCACCCTGGGCATTGAAATCGGTTACCGGGAAAGACAGCAGCCCGGAGGAGAGGATGGACTTCAGTTCTTGTGGATTCATTATTCGAACACCCTGGGAAGCACGTTGTGATGAAAAAGTACGTCAGCTTTGGCTGATGTCGTACGTCATCGTACAACTAAAATTATAATCGTCAACTGCATTTCATCCAAAGGATTTGCCGAT
>JAPLSD010000322.1 GCA_026398835.1 Pseudomonas sp. | reverse complement strand
GCGCCATCGATCAACAGGCCGTTGGGCTCGCCGCTCAGCTCGTCACGCTCCATGTAACCGTTGCGCGGGTCGGCGGTGTGGCGGTCGATGCCGGCCAGTTCGAGGGCCTTGGAGTTGACCATCATGGTGCCCCACATGCGGTCGAGCAGAGCCACCGGACGATCCGGCATCACGCTGTCGAGCCACTCGCGGCCTGGCGTCAGGCCGGCTTCGCGGAAGGTGTAGCGCACCCAGTATTGACCGTAGATCCAGCCGTCACCGGGATGAGTATCGGCGTAGGCGTGGATCGCCGCGACCAGTTGCTCCGGCGTCGGGTCTTCGATGCCGACATCCAGGTCGTCGCTGTAACGCGGTGTCAGCGCCAGATCCGGGTGGGTGTGCATGTCGTGCAGGCCGGGCATGCAGAAGGCGCCGTCCAGATCGTGCTGTCGGGTGTGCGGGCCGATCAGCGACTGCAGCGACGAGAGATTGCCCACCGCGATGAAGCGGCCATCACGAATGGCCACCGCCTCGGCCCAGGGTTGTGCCGGGTCGAGGGTATAAAAACGGCCGTTGTGCAGCACCAGTTCGGCGTATGGGTCGACAACGGAGTGGGTCGAATTGAATTGGTCTGACGTGGTCACGGGAGTAAACCTCTTGAGCATTGCCGGCTGGTGAATGGCGGGCATTACAGGTCTTCAGTGTTTATTGGTTAGCGCGCAGCGACTCGACAAAGCCGGCGATGCGTTGGCAGGCGTCTTTGAGCGTGTCATCGGCCACCGTGAAGGAGATCCGTACAAACCCTTGAGCGCTGGCACCGAAGGCCTCGGCATCGAGCACCGACACGCCGGTCTGGCGGAACAGTTGCCAGGCGAAGTCCATGCTCGAGAGCCCGGTACGCCGCACGTCCACCAGCATGAACATGCCGGCTTGCGGCACGCGGCAATCCAGCTCGGCGACTCCGCGCAAGCCCGCGACCACCAGATCGCGCCGGCGCCGGTAGACTTCGCGCGCGTGGTTGACCACCGGCTCATCCAGCTCCAGCGCCTTGAGTGCGGCTTCCTGAATGAACCCCGGCAAGCCATAAAGCATGCACAGCAGCAGGTTATCCAGGTGGCCGATCAAGGTTGGTGGGGCGACCACCCAGCCGACGCGCCAACCGGTCATGGCATGGCTTTTCGACAGGCTGTTGAGCACCACGGTGCGCTCGGCCATCCCCGGCAGCGAAGCAATGCTCAGGTGTGGGCGGTCGTAAGTGATCTGCCCGTAGACCTCATCGGAAATCACCCACAAGTCATGACGCCGGGCGATTTCAGCCACCGCTTCCAGTTCTTCGCGGCTGTAAACGTTGCCGGTGGGATTGCACGGTGTCGCCAGGGCGATGCCGCGAGTCTTGTCGGTGATTGCCGCTTCCAGCGCAGCCTTGGTCAGGCGAAAGCCATTAGACGCTGGTTGTTCGATGGTCGCGATGCGCGCACCGGAGGCATGCATACAGGCTTCGTATGTCAGGTACATCGGTTCCGGCACCAGCACTTCGTCGCCGTGGCTGAACAGACACAATGCGGTGGCGAACAATCCGTTCTGCGCGCCGGCCACCAGCGCGACGTTTTCGGCTTTTACCGGGATGCCTTGCAGCACGCTTTGCTTGGCGGCAATCGCTTCACGCAGCAGCGGTCGGCCGAGGACGTGAGTGTAGTGGGTGTCGCCCTGACGCAGGGCCTGGACTGCGGTCTCACAAATAGCGCTGTCGGTGGCAAAGTCCGGGTCACCGATGCTGAGGACAATCACATCCTCGCCACGACCGCGAGCTTCGATGGCCGCGTAATGAATGTCCCAGGCGCTGACCGACTCGCCGCTAATGCGCTCGACAAAAGGTGAGTAACGCATTGTGTTCTCCTCGCTGGTGATGACTGCCAGCGTCAATTAAAAGGGGGTATTCAGGCCTGGCGCTGAGGGACTTTGCCCAGGCGCGAGAAGCCGTGTTCGATCACAAAAGCCAGGACGATGTAGACCACTGCGACCGCCAGCAACGGTTCGTAAACCCGCAGGGTCTGGGCGCGCACCAGGTTGGCGGCGCCCAGCAGGTCGGTGACGGCTACGGTCGAG
>JAPLSD010000152.1 GCA_026398835.1 Pseudomonas sp. | reverse complement strand
GGGGCGACGCCGCGGCGAGTGACGACATCGAACGGTGACATCAGTTGCAGGCTTAGCGGCGCCAGTTGCTGCATGTCGCCGGTTTTGACCCACTGGGCGGCGAAGTGCATGGGCAGAAAGCCGAGATAAGCCCCCGAGATGATGAGAATGGCCAGCGCCTCGATGTTGTCCACGGTGGCTGCGGCTTTGCTAACCCCCAAATTCTCAAGGTCGTATTGCTGCATGAACCCACGGGCGACGATACGGCTATCGCCTATCTCCTCGAGCAGCTCATCACTCTCGGCCTTGCAGCCAAACAGCGGATGGCGCCGACCGCAGTAAAGTCCCGTGGATTGGAAAGTGCCCGATGGCCAGATGCAGACGGCCGTCGAGTACCCGTTCCTCCAGTTCCGCGGGGGTGCCGACATACACGTTGAGGTGTACATCGTGCCCTCTGGAAACAAAGCGCTGGGTGGTCTTTGGCAGCGGCGAGCCAGGGTCGGTGATGGTCGAATCGATGATGCCCAAATTGAGCTGGCCGGTGATGTGCTGCTTGAGCACATCGGTATCCAGGCAGAAATTGTCCACGGCCGCCAACAGGCGTTGGCTCGACTCGTAAACCGCCACGCCTTGTTCGGTCAGGCGAAAGCCACTGCGCCCTCGCTGGCAGAGCTTCACGCCGAGCCGGGTTTCCAGCTGGCTCATCTGTTCGCTGATGGTCGACTGGCCGACATTCAACGCCGCCTGGGCGGCGGAAAAGCCGCCGCATTTGACGATCGCGGCAAACACCCTGAGCAACTTCAAGTCCACGTCGTGCAACTGATTCAACCCAAACCTCCTGCTTGTCGATGCATCGCCGATGCCGATGTGAGTATCGGATAGTTAGCATTTTTTCTCTGAAATCCGGCGCTCATAGTCACTCCAACGGCGGTGACTTACCAGCTCCGCCCTCGCCAAACAACAAGAACGGAGATGCATCGACATGTCTAAGCACGGTTATGAATCCGGCCGCTTGAACCTTCCATTCGTAGGCCACTGCACCTTTGCCAAATCCCCGATCTGCACCGATTGGGATGCACTGGATGCCGACGTTGCCATCCTTGGCGCGCCCAACGACATGGGCACTCAGTGGCGTTCCGGCGCTCGCTTTGGACCGCGCGGGATTCGTGAAGCGTCGACCTTGTTCTCCTTCGGCCATGCCGGTGCTTACGACCATGAAGATGACGTGCTCTACCTGACCCGCGATGACGTGCGAATGGTGGATGTGGGTGATGCCGATATCGTGCATACCGACATGCAGACCAGTAACGACAACATCGAGTTTGCCGTGCGCAAGATTCTCCAGGCCGGCGCCATGCCGGTGGTCCTGGGCGGCGACCACTCGGTCCACGCACCAGTGATCAAGGCCTTCGAGGGCTGCGGACCGATTCATATCGTGCACTTCGACGCTCACCTGGATTTCGTCGATGAGCGCCATGGTGTTCGCTATGGGCATGGCAACCCGCTGCGGCGCGCTTCGGAAATGGATCACATCGTCGGCATGACCCAGATGGGCATCCGCAACGTCTCGTCGTCCAATCGCGATGACTATGAAGCCGCACATGCCGCCGGTTCGAAGATCTTGTCGGTACGCGATGTCCGTAGGCTCGGCACCGAGGGCGTGCTGGAATTGATTCCACAAGGCGTCAATTACTACATCACCATCGACATCGACGGCTTCGATCCGTCCATTGCACCGGGCACCGGCACGCCCAGCCATGGCGGCTTCCTGTATTACGAAGTGCTGGAGATCATCCAGGCTTTGGCCAAACGCAGCAAAGGCAACATCATCGGCATGGATCTGGTGGAGGTCGCGCCCGTCTATGACCCAGCCGGCGTCACCTCTATTCTCGCCGCGCAGCTGCTGCTCAACAGCATCGGCTTTATCTACCACGAACGGGCTAAAGCTCGGGCTATGTGACTGACGAAACACCCCGGCTCAGTGCGAGACCGGGGCGATCATTGAACCACCACAGTGGCCAGGCGCGAATGTAATCGCCGGCCAAAGAGAATAATAATGGACACGATCGTTAAGCAGTATCTGCAGAAATTCGGTGTATCCGAAGCCACTCAAACCTTCCTCGGCAAGGCCCAGAAAATGTTCATCGGTGGCGCATGGGTCGAGGCCAGTGATGGACAGACCTCCGATGTCATCGAACCGTCGACTGAGGGCTTGCTCACCCGTATTCCCATGGGCACCACCGACGATCTGGATCGCGCTGTGCAAGCCGCTCGTGCCCAGTTTGACGGCGGCGCCTGGCGCCAGGCCAAACCGCTGGAACGCGAACGGATGATGCATCGCCTGGCTGATCTGATCGAAACCCATGCCGTTGAACTGGCTGAAATCGAATCCATCGACATGGGCAAGTCAGCCGCTCAGGCGCGGGATGTCGATATCCAGGGCACGGTCGACACGCTTCGTTATTTCGCCGGTTGGGCGACCAAGCTTCACGGGCGCACCGTCGAACCGTCCTTGCCGGGCAACTATCTGGCTTATACGCGCAAGGAACCGGTGGGCGTGGTCGGCGCCATTGTGCCGTGGAATTTCCCGCTGCAAACTATGGCCTGGAAACTCGGTGCCGCACTGGCCACCGGTTGTACAGTCGTCGTCAAACCCGCCGAGCTGACGTCGTTGTCGGCCCTGCGTTTCGCCGAGCTGGTGCAGGAAGCGGGCATCCCGGACGGGGTGATCAACATCGTG
>JAPLSD010000124.1 GCA_026398835.1 Pseudomonas sp. | reverse complement strand
TGGCCCAGGTGCTAAACAACTTGCTACACAATGCCTTGCGCCATAGCGCTCAGGCTCACGAGCAGGCCGAAGTCTGGCTCAAGCTGTTTATCGAGCCCGATCGCGAGCTGCCGACACTGGAAGTGCTGGATAACGGCCCCGGTGTGGCCGATGAGCAACTGCCACGCTTGTTCGAACCCTTCTTCACCACCGAGACCCAAGGCACTGGCCTGGGTCTCTATCTGTCCCGTGAGCTGTGCGAAAGCAACCAGGCCCGCCTAGACTTCAAACCACGCCAAGGCGGCGGATGCTTTCGCATCACCTTTGCTCACGGACGGAAACAGTGTTGAACATAAGCCCACGGCAAAAAATCCTGATCGTCGATGATGAGCCGGATATTCGCGAACTCCTGGAAATCACTTTAGGCCGGATGAAACTCGACACCCAGAGTGCTCGCAATGTCAGCGAGGCTCGTAACTGGCTGGCTCAGGAGCCGTTTGACCTGTGCCTGACCGACATGCGCCTGCCCGATGGCACCGGGCTTGAACTGGTACAGCACATCCAGCAGCGTCATCCGCAGGTTCCAGTGGCGATGATCACCGCCTACGGCAGTCTGGAGACGGCGATCAGTGCCCTGAAGGCCGGCGCCTTCGACTTTCTGACCAAACCGGTGGACCTCACCCGTCTGCGAGAGTTGGTGACAAGCGCCATGCTGCTGCCGATAGCGGTCGACCAGCCGCTGTCCATCGACAGTCGCCTGCTCGGCGATTCGTTGCCAATGCGCGGCTTGCGCAAACACATTGATAAATTGGCCCGCAGCCAGGCACCGGTGTACATCAGTGGCGAATCTGGCAGCGGCAAAGAGCTGGTGGCCAGGCTGATTCATGAACAAGGCCCTCGCGCCAGCGGCCCCTTCGTGCCGGTCAACTGTGGCGCGATTCCGTCCGAACTGATGGAGAGCGAATTCTTCGGCCATCGTAAAGGCAGCTTCACCGGCGCTATCGAAGACAAGCCCGGGCTGTTTCAGACGGCCAATGGTGGCACGTTGTTCCTGGATGAAGTGGCCGACTTGCCGTTCGCGATGCAGGTCAAACTGTTGCGGGCGATTCAGGAGAAAGCCATTCGCAGCATCGGCGAGCAACAGGAAATCGTGGTGGATGTGCGTATTTTGTGTGCCACACATAAGGATCTGGACGCCGAAGTCGCTGCAGAACGCTTTCGCCAGGACCTGTACTATCGGTTGAATGTGATCGAACTGCGCGTACCGCCCCTGCGCGAGCGGCGCGACGATATCGAGTGTCTGGCCAGCAATGTCCTCAAGCGACTGGCAGCGAACAGCGGCTTGCCAGCGGCGAAGCTCCAGCCGCAAGCCCTGGACGCGCTCAAAAGCTATCGATTTCCCGGCAACGTGCGCGAGTTGGAGAACATGCTCGAACGGGCATATACCCTCTGTGAAAACAAACAGATCGAAGCGAGCGACCTGCGCCTTGCAGAATGCAGTTGCGCAGCCGAACCTGGCGAGCCGGATCTGGCGCACATCGACAATCTGGAACACTACCTGGAAAACGTCGAACGCAAACTGATTCTCCAGGCCCTCGAAGAGACCCGCTGGAACCGCACGGCGGCGGCTCAGCGTTTGAACCTGTCGTTTCGTTCGATGCGGTATCGCTTGAAGAAGCTGGGGCTGGATTGAGCAGGCGAAAACCCGGCAACCTAATCGCCTGCTAACTTTTACGGACTTCAGCCGCTAAATGCGGCCTGTCGGGGCATACGGCGCAGGATCAATGACCGGCTCGCGGCCGAGCATCAAGTCCGCGAACAACTGGCAAGAGGCCGGCGCCAGCACCAGCCCATTGCGGTAGTGCCCGCAGTTGAGCCACAACCCTTCAAAACCCGGAACCCTACCGATATAGGGAATCCCTTCCGGCGATCCCGGTCGCAGCCCGGCCCAATGCCCCACCACTTCGGCATCTGCCAGCGCCGGAATCAGCTCGACGGCCGAGGCCTTCAGGCTTTCCAGTGCGGATTGAGTGGGCGATTTGTCAAAGCCTTCATGCTCCAGCGTACTGCCAACCAACACATGGCCGTCACGGCGTGGAATCGCATAGCGCCCCTTGGCCAGGACCATGCTCGAGAGAAAGTCCGACGCGCATTTGTAGAGAATCATCTGACCTTTCACCGGCTCGACCGGCAACTCAAGACCGAGATTCTGCAACAACTCGCCGCTCCAGGCACCTGCCGATAGCACGACTTGATCAGCCTGAATCTCGCCCGCTGACGTCTCGACACCAACGATACGCTCACCCTTGCGAATAAAACCGCTGACTTCGCATTGCTCATGGATCGTGACATTGGGTAATGCCAATAACGCTGCCTTGAGCGACTTCACCAGCCGCGGATTACGCACGTTGGCCACATCCGCCATGTAAATCGCCCGCGAGAACCCGGTGCCCAGCACAGGCACCGCATCGTGCGCAGCCGAGATATCCACCCTGCTCAGCGGACGATTTTCCCGCACGGCCCAGGCCAGCGCTTCGGCTTCGTCGTCCAGATCAAGCCAGTACAGGCCGGTGGTGTGCACTTCGGGATCAACCCCCGTCGCTGCAAAAAGGCGCTCGGCAAGCTGTGGATAAAAATCCTGCGACCAATGGGCCAACGCGGTGACCGCCGGGCTGTAGCGCCACGGGTACAGCGGCGAAACAATCCCGCCGCCTGCCCAGGACGACTCCTGCCCCACATTCGAGCGATCCAGCAGGATCACACTCTGCACTTCAGAAGCCAGATTAAACGCGGTCAGCAGGCCGATAACCCCACCGCCGACAATCACCACTTGCTGTTGCTTGGCCATCTTCTGATCCAACCATAAAAAGACTAAGGGCACAAAGCGCCCGAAAATGAACTCAACGACCCCAGCAATCTTTGGTGGTCAGACCGGTAGTCGCATTGGCAATAGTTCTGAGGCCGGTATTGGTGATGGTGAAATCCCCGCACTTGTCGCTCGCCATCATTGATCCGCTTTTACGTGACGCCGTCAGCGAGAAAGTCTGATCGGTCAGCGTCGGCGTGATGGTGTAGTAGTCGTTGCCCGCACTGACGCCGGTGGCGTTGGTGTACACGCTGTTTTTCGAATAGAACCGTTCCAGATTTTGCGCCTGCTCGGAGAGCAGCCCGGCGATTTCCGTGCGGTGGGTTTTCTTCACGTACTCGGTAATGCCCGGGTAGCCGATGGTCACCAAAATACCGATGATCGCAATCACGATCATTATTTCGATCAGGGTAAAACCTTGGTTGAATCTACGCATGCATCAACTCTCACTTACTGTATTTGTCGCCACATGATCCGCCGGCTTCCGCCGCCCGGTTTTTCGACCAGCGTGGTAACGCCACCGCTGGAGTCGTTGACAATTTTGCGGGTCGCGCCGTTGACGATTGCGTTCAACGTTGGAATACCGCCGGCAAAGATGACACCACTGGACGCTATGTCCGTGCTGTCGATTACCCCGTCACCGTTGGTGTCGAGTACCGCGTAGTTGAGCATCTTACCGCTGAACGCCTCCAGTTCGACCAGTTTGCCGGTACCGAAGCTGGAACAGGGGTCAGTGGTATCCACACCGGCGCTGGTAAACACGATGCGCCCCAACACCAGGCTGGCCTGATTGATGACGCGTTCACCGGTCAGCACGCTGTTGAAAACCAAAGGCAGGTACCAGCCCTTCTCCGTCGGATAGGTCACGTCATTCTGGGTCGTGGTGATGAATTGCCCCGCACTCCCCGAAAACACTCCCGTTATCGCCTGGACCTGCAAACTGGAAACCGTGATCTGCCCCGCACCGCCATCTGCATCCCATACGGCATAGAACGCCTGCAGATCCTTGTTCAATTTGTCCGCGGTCTCATTGAATTTACCCGTCCCGAAAAACACCACTTTGCCGTTGGTGGGATGGTCCGCCAGCAAGGGTTGCGCGGTAATCGGCTGGGTCACGCCACCGGGCGTGGTAAATAACGGTTTTCCAGAAAAGGCCACACCCCAGCTGTTGGTGGAGGAACTGCTCAAATCAAACTTCCATAGCCGGCCCTTCAGGTCTCCGCCATACGCAGCCTGCACCACGTTCTGCGAATTGACCTTGAGCTTCACTGAGGAGAGCCCATTGGTCGTTTCAGTGCTGTCGATGACGATTTTCTTGATCAACGAACCATCACGAATATCCACCACATACAACGCCGCCACCCCGGAGTTGCTGCCATAGCCGTTGGAAATGAACGCTGCCCAACGGCCATCCGCCAAGCGTGCCACTTCCGGGCGGGCGTAGGCATAACCCAGATCATTGAATGTGTTGGCAGTACTGGCCGTCGCCGGCGCACTGATTTCCCACAACGCTTTGGTGACGTTCCCCGCCGAAGCATCGAAAAGCTGTACCGCATAGAAGGTTTTGCCGCCCGCCCCTACCCCGCCAAGGGCCAGGGTTTTCCAGGCGCTGTTGAGTTGGGCATCAAAGACCCCGACCTGACCGTCATCGAGAAACTTGTGACTAAGGCCATTGATGTAGCCGGTATCGGCGATGTAATGCAGGGATGCCAGCACACTGGAAGGCATGTAGGCGTAACTTCGAGTACCACTGGCGGCGTTAATGATGCTGAGAAAGCCATCGTTGGCATTCACCACCAGACTGACAGTCATGTTTGCAGCCTTGGTGGTCAAATAAGCGCTGTAAGTCGTATCGCCCACCAGGTCAGAGGCCGTTTTGTCTGTGGGCGCCGCAAGCACCAGCGGTGAGTTGATGATGTCCCCGAGCAGAACCGTGCGAACCTTCAACCCGGTTTTGTTGGTGCCTTTACTCCACTCCACCAGGTCATTTCCGGTGATGCCGGTCGGCAGGCTCTGACTCAGCGCAGTTTGCTGAACGCTGGAAAAGTTGCTGTACGCCAGGGTAACGGCCGCATTGCTCGCGGTGTTCCACGACTGGAAGGTCGGCGCCGTAGCGGTTGGCACGATGGTCGTGTCGGTGTTCCAGAGCACCGACGCGGTATTGACCACACCGCTTGAAGTAAAGCCATAGGACTTGATCGTGCCGCGCCAATCCTTGGGGTCATAGCTGGTCTGGTAGTAACTCGAGCCGCTGGCCAGGATCGTGCTGCTGGTCGCACCACTGCCGCCCGAACCGGCCTTGGAGGTGATGTCGTTCAAGGCTGATGATAGAGCGCTGCTCAGACCGGCACTGTCAGTGGCCTGGTAATACTTGCCCGCTCCGTAGTTAGCCGCATCGGACAGCATCTGATTCGTCGCGGTGAACCCCACGGTGTAGGTGTTCATGTACTGCCTGGGAAAATCCGCGGATGCCCAGCTTTTTCCCGCGAGATCGGTCCCGGTTGATCGCATGTCGATGTCAAAGGCGAACTTGGCAATGTCATCCAGATACAACGTGTCGCCTTCACCATCGCCGTTCAAATTAACGCCGTCATTGTTCACGCCATCCCAATTGGGTAGCTTGCTGCCACCCAGAGGGTCGTTGGTGGGAAACGTTCTGTCATAGGTCGGCAAACCGTCGGTGATCACCACGCCGTAGTTTTTCTGGCAGCGATACTGAATCGGGCTGGTGTAGCTGGTGGGTGTCGAGTTGTAGAACGGCGCCATGCCTCGGAAATAGCGGGTGATCTCGTAATAGGTTTCGGCCAGCGGCGTATTGGCCACCGCTTCCAACCCGCTGATTGCATCGGTCAGTGCCTTGTAATTGGCATCCGCTTTAGACTGAGTCACCGAGCCACTGACCACTGCCAAATCACTGACCGGGAGGGCGATAAAACCGCCGGGACCTGCGTCGTTGCTGGTCGGCGGATTGAACGTCGCCAGGCCGATGCGCAACGAGCGGTTGCTGGCCACCAATGCAGTGGACACATCGCGCGCCACGCTTATTCGGTAGTCATTGGGGATAGCGCCAGTGCCCGTCGTGAAGTCTCTGTCGGATCCATTGGCCAGTGCAAGCAGGTAGGCCAGGTAATTGGCCGTGTAACGAGTACTCTCGTTACCCACCGGGTCAGGAAGCTTCAAGCAAACGGGGGTCAACCCTAAAAAGCCGCGATAGAAGCCATACCACCTACCATTGGTGGAGTTTGTGGAACATCCTCCCCGATTCAAGCTCGACAAAAGAATATTGTCATTATTCATATCAAGGTACTGGCCCGCTGTGCAAAAGCTATCGGAACTGCATATAGCCACTTGAGGGCGATTGACCGTTGGGTCGAAACCGGCAGCCCAAATAATATTGTTCATACTCCCCGAATCATCGATCAACAGCATCACATTGGGCGCCACCGCTGCGGCGCTCAACAGCGGTGAGTCCGAAGGTGTGAAGGCGTAAGCCGGCGCCGTCAGGTACAGACTCAACACGGCGCCGCAGAACAGCTGCAGTAGCCAGCGCCGCCAGTCTGTGCGGGCCTCAAAACTTCGCATAAATACTCTCCAGCACGCTGCGCGAAGTACCCACCTGGGCTACCGATGTGACCCGGTACAGCGTCGCGGAGGTGCCGCTCGGTACATTGACGGCAGTCACCGTGGTGCCGATGTTCTGTACCCCATAGAAGCCGCTACCGGCGGCGATCCAGGTCACGCCGGAGGTGGAATTGAACCCTGTTGCGCTCACCACCGACGACTCGGCAGGGGGCAGGCATTGGGTACCCGAACAAACAGGCAGTGAGTAGGCGTCCAGCTGCACCGCGCTTTCACCGATCCGCAATGCCGCCTCGGCCACTTGAAAAGACTGATTACGCAGGGTCACGCTGCCGGCCATTTTTTCCTGCAAGGTTGCGTTCTGCATCGACGAAATGCCGATCAGCGTCAGCAGCAGGAGAAACACCAGGCTGACCAGCAGC
>JAPLSD010000528.1 GCA_026398835.1 Pseudomonas sp. | reverse complement strand
TGCGCACAGCCATGGGTAATGACTGCGGAACAATCCGCCCACGTATTCGCTGTGAGAAGTGTCGGCGCCGGACATGGAGGCTCCAATAGAAATGGTTGCGCTGTATGTCCGGTGTTCCGGTGACGCGATCCTAGCAAGGAGACTTATTCTTTAATAATACTTAAAAAGTATTTTTATATATCTTTATGGAATTTATCGGCCTGAGATGTTTTTCGCCTGATATATCGTCATCGCGGGAAAAATCTCAAAACAATCAACGTATGCGAGCCAAACCGAGCTCTTCAGCCTCTTTCTGGTAATCGAGGAGGATTTGGTAGTCGCTTTCAGAGGCCGGCAAAACCTCCCTCAGCCCAAGAGTCTCAGCCACCTCAGGCAACGCCTGCAACGTTAGGTTCATCACTTCACGAATCCGCTCAGACTGCTCATCAGTCAACCCGGCGACACCGATATACGGCAAGGTCGGGCTGAACGCGCTGCGCGCCACCACTCGCAAACCAGCGACTTCCTCCTCGGCATAACGCACCAGGTAGGCATAGGTGACGCTGTCGATAGCCGCGAGATCCGCCTTGTCTTCACGCAACCAGCGCAGGCTCTCGCGGTGGCTGCCGCTGATGGAGACACTGGAGAAAAACCGGCCGTCCTGTTGCAGCGGTGCGAGCCGGTGACGCAGCAGGTTCATGCCGCTGTTGGAGTCCTCGCCATTGATCACACCACGGCTGTCAAACAGCGCCGCCAGAGTCCGGCGGGGTTCATCGGCACGGCTCAGCAGCAGACTGCAATGGTTGCCGCCAGAGCTGTCGGGCAGCTCATAGCGAGGTCGGCCGATCACCCGGACCTGTCCGCGCAAGGCTGTCATCAGCGGATAACCACAGGTCTGGGTCAGCAGCAGTTGCGGGGCAAGCCAGAGCTGCATCAACGCCAGATCCTCGGCGCTGCGACGGTTGACGTCGAGCCGTTCGAGGATACGAGTCAACCATTGTTCGTTGGCCTGCCGTACCTGTTCGGGTGCGACGTACATCAATAGTTCTGCATAGCGTGACGTCATTATTATTTTCTCAACTAAACGGATGCTCCGGGCTGTCCACCGCCGTCAGCCCGTGTCGACGAAACAGCTCACCATAGCCTTGCACCAAAAACTCACCACTGCGAGGCAAGTAATACCAGGGCAACCCCGGCAAGTCGTGATGCACCAAATGCAGGTTCAAATTGAGGAACAGCCAGGTCCAGGGCCAGGCCGCTTCGTTGATCACCGTGCGTTGCTCGGCCTGAGTGTGAGGGCGGTGTTCATAATAGGAACGGATCATCGCCACCGACAACGCCGGCACGCTGATCAGCAACAGGTAATGCCAGACCGGCACCAGACTGTAGCGAGCGATGAAACCCAGCATCAATAACGTCAGCGCGCCGTGGGTCAGCCACATCAGCCACGCCTGTCGTTCGCCTCGACGCAAGCGCTGCAACTCTTCCTTCGCCAACCCCAGCAAAGCCAGCGGCGCACCCAATAGCAGACGGCCGAACACCGTCTTGTTCAGCCAGTGCAGACCTTGTTCAAGCAACGAGCTGCCCTGCCACTGGTGGCGGCTCAGGTAGCGGCTTTCAGGGTCGCGACCGGGCAAGGTCAGGTCTTCGTCACGGTGATGCAGCAAATGGCTGTCGCGATACAGCGTGTAGGGATACCAGACCGCAAACGGCGCATAACCGAGGATCTTGTTCAGCCAGGTAAAGCGCGTCGGGTGCCCATGCAATAGCTCGTGCTGCACCGACATCCACAGCACGACAATGGGAATCAGTAGCGCAGTGCTCAGCCATAACCCGAGCCATGGACTGGCCAACAGCACGCCAAACCAGACGCCATAGACACCGATCAGCAACAGCCAGGTCGGCCATTCCGTGCGGCCGGTGAGGCTCCGTTTCAGGACTTCGATTTCTTCACGTTGGGCTTGATCAAGATAATTGGACATGGCTTCGCTCAAGGCAGGGACCTGCCGACAAACGAACGTCGACGTCATCCCTCTCTGTGCAATAGCCCAGGGAAATCTTGCAGATCGATTGGTACTTACTTGGAAGTGAAAATTTAGAAATGAAAGCGGAGCCCGATTGCCGGGCTCCGTGAAAGACGACTCAGTGACCGAACACGCCGACCTTTTTGGCTTTCTTGTCTGCGCGTTTTTCATCGGCGGTTTTTGCCGGTTTTTTCTTTGCAGCTTTCTTTGAATCCATGCCTTTGGCCATGATGCACGCTCCACTCATACGGGATGTAACATGAGGTATAACACCTATTACGCGGCAGAGTTTTATTTCAGCGATTTATAATTTTTTGCCCTTCATCGCCCCTCATAGCTCTTTATAGAAAATCATCTAAAACCATGCCAGACCTTCATTTCAGCCCGCTTGCCGAGCCTCTACGCCCCCTGCTCAATAAGTTCTATCGCCTGCACAATTCGCCGATGCGCGCTGCCAGCGAGGGCCAGTTGTGGGTCGCCAAACGAGAAGGGATCGTTGCCGGATTGTGCCTGACACCGGTTGCCCAAGGGCATTGGTTGACGGGGTTGTTTGTCGATCCGGCCTGCCGGGGCCAAAGGATTGGCACGCAGTTGGTCGAGCATGCCGTTGCGCCTATCAATGGACCGGTCTGGCTGTTTTGCCACCCGGACCTGCAAACGTTCTACGAGGGAGTGGGGTTTTCCATCGATCCGCTGCTGCCGCAGTCCCTGACAGATCGTCTGGCTCGCTACGCTCGCACTAAACCCTTGATTGCCATGGGCATAGAACCGTTGGCTCGCGACTAATCGACTCAATCATCCGCTGCAGGATCCATATCCGGAAACATCACGTCGATAAAACCAAACTTGCTGAAGTCGCTGATCCGCGATGGATACAACCGGCCGATCAAGTGATCGCATTCGTGCTGTACAACCCGCGCGTGAAAGCCTGAGGCGATGCGCACGATAGGTTGGCCCTTGGGGTCGAAACCTTCATAGCGAATCTGCTGATAACGCTCCACGGCACCACGCAACCCCGGCACCGACAGACACCCTTCGAAGCCCTCTTCCAGGATCGGATTCAACGGCGTGATCAGCGGGTTGATCAGAATCGTCTGCGGTACGGCTTCTGCGTCCGGATAGCGTTCACTGTGCTCGAAGCCGAAGATCACCAATTGCAGGTCGACGCCTACCTGCGGCGCGGCCAGACCCACACCCCCCACATGTTCCATGGTCTGGAACATGTCATCGATCAACTGCCAGAGTTCCGGGCTGTCGAACATTTCGGACGGTACCGGCGGGGCAATGCGCAGCAGGCGCTCATCGCCCATTTTCAGAATTTCACGGATCATGTTCAGACTTCGTCAATGGTCGGCTTGAGCGAGTGATCCCGGCCCAGTCCCGAAACGTGGTTTTTTTCGTCATGCTCGTCGAGGTCCTTTTCGCCAGGATGCTTGCCTTGAGCCGACATATGGTCGATCACCGCATTCATTTCCGCGCCGAGCAACAGCACTGCCGCAGAGATATAGAAGTACAGCAGCAATACGATGATCGCGCCGATACTGCCATACATGGCGTTGTAATCGGTGAAGGTTTTCACATAAAAACCAAAGCCCAGAGAGGCGATGATCCACACCACCACCGCCAGCACCGAACCCGGAGTGATGAGGCGAAATTCCTGCTTCACGTCCGGCATGACGTAATAAATCAATGCCACGGCGACCATCAGCAACACCACAATCAATGGCCAGCGCACAACGGTCCAGACAGTGACGATAAAATCCTCCATGCCGATCTGCCCTGCCAGCCAGCCCATCACTTGCGGCCCCAGGACCATCAATGCGGCGGCAGCCAGGAGCATCCCGGCGATGCCAATGGTGTAGAAAACCGACAGTGGGAAGCGCTTCCAGATCGGCCGTCTTTCGACCACATCATAAGCGGCGTTCATCGCGCTCATCATCAGCCGCACGCCGGCGGACGCGGTCCACAGCGCGATCACGATACCCACCGAGAGCAGCCCGCCCTTGGATTGCTGGAGCTGGTCGATCACCGGGTTAACTTGTTCAAGGGCTTGCGGCGGCAACACCAGTTCCGATTGCAGACGCAGCCAGGAGAAAAAGTCCGGCAGGTGCAAGAAGCCGATCAGGGCGATGAGAAACAGCAGGAAGGGAAACAGCGAGAACAGCATCTGATAGGCGAGTGCCGAAGCATAAGTCGACATCTCGTCGTTAATGAATTCGGTAATCGTGCGCATCATCACTCGATGCAGGGGCAAGCCTTTCAAATCCGGAAAAATCATAGCGTCTCCTTTCGCCGCAAGAGGGTTGAAGTCGGTGGCGACTCAGGGACCGTTTTCTACATCAAAGTAGCTTAGTTGACCGCGTTGAAACAAATTCGTTGTTTGAACGCCGCTACCCGACACAAAAATCGCAGCGCTACTCAGGGTGCTTCTCTGGGCAGAAACAGCGGTGCAAATGTCATTAAGCAAAGATTGACTGGGGGCCATCGCGCAGAGTTTCATTTATTTTCACGGCGTCATTTCATCGCCACGTGCAGGTTTGGCTTTATGTTTACCCCTCAACCCCCGAGAATGCGCAACGTATTCAGGCCATGGCGCTGAAGATCCAACCCGTAGGAATGTTATGAAACTCGATAAAGCGCAGGCCATTGCCCGCAGAAACCAGGAACTC
>JAPLSD010000695.1 GCA_026398835.1 Pseudomonas sp. | reverse complement strand
GAAGCTGATTGGCAATTTACCGGACGGGTTGTAGTCGCCGAACAGCACGTCGGCAATCGCGTTGCCACCTTCGGTGCCGGCGAACCAGGTTTCGAGGATCGCGTCAGCCTGTTCCTTCTCGTCGAGAATCGACAGCGGACGACCGTTCATCAACACCAGCACCAACGGTTTGCCGGTGGCTTTGATGGCCTTGATCAACTCGCGCTGGTTGGCCGGGATGTTCAGGTCGGTGCGGCTGGAGGACTCGTGGGACATGCCGCGGGACTCGCCGACTGCCACCACGACTACATCAGCCTGCTGTGCGGCCTTGACCGCCTCATCGATTAGCTCGGCCGCCGGACGCGGATCGTCCACCACTTCCGGAGCATCGAAGTTGAGGAAGTTCAGGTAGCCGAGGATTTTCGGGTCGGAGGTGATATTGGCGCCACGGGCGTAGATCAGTGTCGACTGATCGCCGAGCGCGCGGGTCATGCCATCGAGCAGGGTGACCGACTGGGCCGGTCTACCTGCGGCCGCCCAACTGCCCATCATGTCAATCGGTGCTTTGGCCAGTGGGCCGACCAGTGCGATTTTGGCAGTCTTTTTCAGCGGCAGGGTTTCACCCTGGTTTTTCAGCAGTACCAGGCTGCGGCGAGCCACGTCGCGGGCTTCGCTGCGGTGCAGGCGGCTTTCGGCATTGGTGTCGACCGGATCATCCTCGGCCTTGCCGATGCGCAGGTACGGGTCTTTGAACAGGCCCATATCGTATTTGGCGCCCAACACTTCACGTACCGCGTTATCGATATCGCTCTGGGCAATCTCCCCGGATTTCAACAACCCCGGCAGTTCCTTGCCATACAAGGTGTCGTTCATGCTCATGTCGATGCCGGCCTTGATCGCCAGCTTCGCGGCTTCGCGACCGTCCTTGGCAACGCCATGCTTGATCAGCTCGAAAATCGCCCCGTGGTCACTGACCGCCAGGCCCTTGAAGCCCCACTGTTTGCGCAGCAAATCCTGCATCAGCCAGATGTTGGCGGTGGCCGGCACGCCATTGATCGAGTTCAGGGCAACCATCACTCCGCCGGCACCGGCATCGATGGCCGCGCGGTAAGGTGGCAGGTAGTCCTGGTACATCTTGACCGGGCTCATGTCGACGACGTTGTAGTCACGACCACCCTCGACCGCACCGTACAAGGCAAAGTGTTTGACGCTGGACATGATGCTGTCCGCAGCGCTCGGGGAAGCGCCCTGGAAGGCTTTGACCATCACTTTGGCGATGCGCGAGACCAGATAAGTGTCTTCACCGAAACCTTCGGAAGTGCGGCCCCAACGCGGGTCGCGGGAGATGTCGACCATCGGTGCGAACGTGATGTCGAGGCTGTCGGCGCTGGCTTCTTTGGCAGCGATGCGCCCGGTCAGGCTGATGGCGTCCATGTCCCAGCTCGAGGCCAGGGCCAGGCTGATGGGGAAAATGGTCCGGTGGCCGTGAATCACGTCATAGGCGAAGAACATCGGGATCTTCAACCGACTGCGCATGGCCGCGTCCTGCATTGGACGGTTTTCCGGGCGGGTAATCGAATTGAACGTACCGCCAATGCGCCCGGCAGCGATTTCCTTGCGGATCATCTCGCGGGGCATTTCCGGCCCGATGCTGATCAGGCGCAACTGGCCGATCTTTTCGTCGAGGGTCATCTGCTTCATCAGATTGGCGACGAAAGCATCCTTGTTCTGAATGGGTGCCG
>JAPLSD010000351.1 GCA_026398835.1 Pseudomonas sp. | reverse complement strand
GGTGACGACCTGATCCTGGAGTGTCACCTGCAACCTGCGGCCCGCAGCGACGAGTTCGCGGGGCTGCATGGTGAGCGACTGAAGATCCGCCTCACCGCGCCGCCAGTGGAGGGCAAGGCCAACGCCTACCTGATGGCGTTTCTGGCCAAGGCGTTTGGGGTTTCCAAGAGCCAGGTGAGCCTGATCAGCGGTGAACTGAATCGGCAAAAACGGGTTCGGGTGAACTCGCCGAAGAAGCTGCCAGATTTGCCGGGACTAGTGCGACAAACCTCATAAGATCGTTCCCACGCGCCGCAAAGGAATGCATCCCGTGACGCTCCGCGTCACAGCCGAAGCGGACGCAAAGCGTCCAGTGAGGCATTCCCACGCGGGAGCGTGGGAACGATCATTGATTTCCTTGGTTGCTGCTCTGGGCAGCGGTCTTTAGACTTACGCCTCATTTAAGCGAGAGCAGGGTCGATGTCCACTGTCTTTCCCCACGATTCTGTTGGTCTGGTGACGCCGCAAATGGCGCACTTCAGCGAGCCCCTGGCCCTTGCCTGCGGTCGCTCCCTGCCTGCCTACGATCTGATCTACGAAACCTATGGCGAGCTGAACGCCACGGCCAGCAACGCCGTGCTGATCTGTCACGCCCTGTCCGGCCACCACCACGCGGCGGGCTTTCACAGCCCCGATGACCGCAAACCTGGTTGGTGGGACAGCTGCATCGGCCCCGGCAAACCGATTGATACCCGTAAGTTCTTCGTCGTCAGCCTGAACAACCTCGGCGGCTGCAACGGTTCCACCGGCCCGAGCAGCATCAACCCGGAAAGCGGCAAGCCATTTGGCGCCGACTTCCCGGTACTGACCGTGGAAGACTGGGTCCACAGCCAGGCGCGCCTTGCCGACCTGTTGGGCATCAGTCAGTGGGCCGCGGTGATCGGCGGCAGCCTGGGCGGCATGCAGGCCTTGCAGTGGAGCATCAGCTACCCCGAGCGCATTCGTCACTGCCTGGCGATTGCCTCGGCACCCAAACTGTCGGCGCAGAACATCGCCTTCAACGAAGTGGCCCGTCAGGCGATCCTGACCGACCCCGAGTTCCATGGCGGTTCGTTCCAGGAACAGGGCGTGATCCCCAAGCGCGGGCTGATGCTGGCGCGGATGGTCGGGCACATCACCTACCTGTCGGATGACTCCATGGGCGAGAAATTCGGCCGTGGCCTGAAAAGCGAAAAGCTCAACTACGACTTCCACAGCGTCGAGTTCCAGGTCGAAAGTTACCTGCGCTATCAGGGCGAAGAGTTTTCCGGACGTTTCGACGCCAACACTTACCTGCTGATGACCAAAGCGCTGGACTACTTCGATCCGGCGGCGAACTTCGACGACAACCTGGCGAAAACCTTTGCTGGCGCCAAGGCGAAATTCTGCGTGATGTCGTTCACCACCGACTGGCGCTTCTCGCCGGCCCGTTCGCGGGAACTGGTGGATGCACTGATGGCGGCCAGGAAGGACGTCTGCTACCTGGAGATCGATGCTCCGCAAGGCCACGATGCCTTCCTGATTCCGATCCCGCGCTACTTGCAGGCCTTCAGCAATTACATGAATCGAATTTCGCTTTGAGGACGCCATGAGAGCCGATCTGGAAATCATCCAAGAATGGATCCCCGCCGGCAGCCGCGTGCTCGACCTCGGCTGCGGTGATGGCGAACTGCTGACCTGGCTGCGGGACCACAAGCAAGTCACCGGCTATGGCCTGGAAAACGACCCGGACAACATCGCCGAGTGCGTCGCCAAAGGCATCAACGTCATCGAGCAGGATCTCGACAAAGGACTGGGCAACTTCGCCAGCAACAGTTTCGATGTCGTCGTAATGACTCAGGCCCTGCAGGCCGTGCACTACCCGGACCGGATCCTCGACGAAATGCTGCGGGTCGGCCGTCAGTGCATCATTACCTTCCCCAATTTCGGTCACTGGCGCTGCCGCTGGTACCTGGCCAGCAAAGGCCGGATGCCTGTTTCGGACTTCCTGCCCTACACCTGGTACAACACGCCGAACATCCACTTCTGCACCTTCGCAGACTTCGAAGCACTGTGCCGTGAACGCGAAGCGCGCGTCATCGATCGGCTTGCCGTCGATCAACAACATCGACATGGGTGGGCCAGTAAGCTATGGCCTAATCTATTAGGTGAGATCGGCATCTACCGC
>JAPLSD010000757.1 GCA_026398835.1 Pseudomonas sp. | reverse complement strand
CGAATATGCTCGCGAACGCACCCAGAGCCGCGCACCGACCGGTCCGCAGGCCACCGACAAAACAGCCGATCCGATCATCGTGCATCCGGATGTACGGCGCATGCTGTTGACCATGAAGGCATTGAACGAGGGCGGACGTGCTTTCTCCAGCTACGTGGCCTTGCAACTGGATACCGCCAAGTACAGCGAAGACGCGGCAGTCCGCACCCGTGCCCAAGAACTGGTGTCGTTGCTGACCCCGGTGGCCAAGGCGTTTCTCACCGACATGGGGCTGGAAACCACAGTGCACGGCCAGCAGATTTTCGGTGGCCACGGCTACATTCGTGAGTGGGGGCAGGAACAACTGGTTCGCGATGTGCGGATCACTCAGATCTATGAAGGTACCAACGGCATCCAGTCACTGGACCTGGCCGGACGCAAGATCGTTGGCAGCGGCGGGGCACTCTACCGTCTGTTCGCCGCCGAAATTCGCCATTTCACCGCGAACGCCAGCGCTGAGCTCTGCGAGTTCTGCAAACCGTTGAACGCTGCCGTGGATACCCTCGACGAGTTGACCGCATGGTTGCTGGATCGGGCACAGAACAATCCGAATGAAATCGGCGCGGCCTCGGTCGAGTACCTGCAGGTGTTCGGCTACACCGCGTATGCCTACATGTGGGCACTGATGGCCAAGGCGGCCATGGGCAAACAGGCCGAGGATGACTTCTACGCCAGCAAGCTGGGCACCGCACGCTTCTACTTCGCCCGTCTACTGCCGCGTATCCACTCATTGAGCGCTTCGGCCAAGGCTGGCAGCGATTGCCTATATGAGCTGGAAGCAGCGCACTTCTGATCGAAAGGACAAGGAACCACAACCATGATGGCGACAAAAATAATTCCGCCTGCACCAGGCGCCTATGCCTATCCCTTGCTGATCAAGCGCTTGTTGTTGTCAGGGGTGCGCTACGAACCTGGCAGGGAAATCGTTTATGCCGACAAGCTGCGCTACAGCTACCAGACCCTCAACGAGCGGATCCGCCGGCTGGCCAATGCCCTGACGGTTGCCGGCGTCAAGGCCGGGGATACGGTGGCGCTGCTCGACTGGGACAGCCATCGGTATCTGGAATGCTTCTTTGCCGTGCCAATGATCGGCGCGGTGCTGCACACGGTGAACATTCGCCTGTCGGCGGATCAGGTGGCCTACACCATGAACCACGCCGAGGATGATCTGGTCCTGGTGCATGATGATTTCCTGCCCTTGATCGAGCAGATTCAGGGACAGCTCAGTACCGTCAAAGGTTACCTGCAACTGACTGATGACACGGCGAGCGACACCTCGCTACCGGTGTTGGGGGAATATGAAGAACTGCTGTCCCAGGCGGCGGCGCAGTACGACTTCCCCGACTTTGATGAAAACTCAGTGGCGACCCTTTTTTACACCACCGGGACCACTGGAAACCCTAAAGGGGTGTATTTCACTCACCGTCAATTGGTGCTGCACACCTTGAACGCCGTGGGCACGCTGGGCGTCTATCAAGGTTTGCCGCTGTTGCGTTCCGATGATGTTTACATGCCCATCACGCCGATGTTTCACGTGCATGCCTGGGGAGTGCCCTATGTCGCCACCCTGATGGGGCTCAAGCAGGTGTACCCCGGTCGCTACGAGCCCAACAGTCTGGTCAGGCTGTTTCGCGAAGAGAACGTTACGTTCTCCCACTGCGTGCCGACGATTCTGCAAATGATCCTGGGCTGCGAGGAAGCGGCGCAGACCCGTTTCGATGGCTGGAAAATGCTCCTGGGCGGCAGCGCCCTGACGCTGGGCATTGCCAGCGAAGCGAGCGCCAAAGGTATTCAGGTGCACAGTGGTTACGGCATGTCGGAAACCTGTCCGTTGCTTTGCACGACGTACCTGCGTGATGAGGAGCTGGAATTATCCACGCAAACCCAGTTGGCCATTCGCATCAAGACCGGGATGCCGGTGCCGATGGTCGATCTGAAAATCATCGATGCCAGTGGCAACGATGTTCCTCACGACGGTGAGTCCCTGGGGGAAATCGTCGTGCGCGCACCCTGGCTGACTCAAGGCTATTTGAAGGACCCTGAAAAGGGCGCCGAGCTTTGGCACAACGGCTGGATGCACACCGGCGACATGGCCTCTATCGACACCATGGGAGGGGTGGAAATCAAGGATCGAATCAAGGACGTGATCAAGACCGGTGGGGAGTGGATCAGCTCCCTGGAACTGGAGAGCCTGATCAGCGAGCACGCGGCTGTCCTGTCGGTCGCAGTCGTAGGCATTGCGGACGAGCAATGGGGCGAACGGCCGATGGCGCTGGTGGTGTGCGAGCCTGGGCAGTATCTCGATCGAAAGATGCTGGAGGTGCACCTGCAAGCGTTTGTCGCGCGTGGCCGTATCAACAAATGGGCGATTCCCAAGCAGTTCAAGTTCGTCGCCGAGATCCCTAAAACCAGCGTCGGGAAGATCAATAAGAAGCTCATCCGGGAAAGCGAATTGAGCTGAAGGGCTCCAGCGCAGAACCGGGCAACTCAGCAACGCGGTTCTGCCGCAGGCCAACACGAATGCAAGGGTACGGCGACGGGCGAACGCTGCCGACACCGGGAATATCAGAACGTGTGCTTGAGCAGCAGCCCACCCTCCGCGTCCGGGCTGGCGTCGGAAAAGCCCTTTACCGCATACAACTGGATCTTCCAGTTCTGGTTGAGCTTCTGAGTGACGAAGAGGGTGAGCTCCTTGATTTGGTCGCCACTCGAGACGACTTTCTGTCGCCAGTCGTAGGAGGCGCCCAGAGCGGTAAGCGCGGCCACGGGTATGGAGAAGCCCAGGCTGGCAAATATCGGGCTGTCGAAGTTGGTGCCGGACGGTTCGCCGAACTTCTTCCAGCCCAGGGTGGCGAACCCGGTCACCGGGCCAAAGGCCTTGGCGACGTCGACTTGGGCGGAGTAGTCGGTTTTTCCGGTGCCCAGGCACTTGTCCGCGTCGGCAGTGGGGAGCTTGACCTTGCCAATCAGATCCAGCGCCACGCCGCCCTGACTGCCGTCGAGCACGGCATAGCCGACGCTGGCGACGGTGTCGCCGAGACCGCTTTCCATTTTGCCGCATCCGCCCGGCAACGGTTCGCCATCAGGGCCTACCGAGGGGTTGGTAATGCGCAGCCAGGGAACGGTGAGTTTGTACGTCATAGGTCCGGTTTCGTACTTGCCGACGAGCGGGACGTACCAGGTTTCGGATGTGGTACCGGTGCCATAGTCACCTCGTGAGTAGTCGAAGCCGATCGAGGTGCTGAATGTATTGGCCAAGGCCGGCAAGGTTAAGCTGGCGAGCAGACTGGCGAGCAGGGTGCGGTTGGATTTCATGTTCACCTCGTGTATCCAGTCATCGAAGTTCACAAAGCATTTTTTTTTTTTTCGCGCGGCCACCAATGGGCACGTGCGGATAGCGCGGGTCACCTTTGCGGCGGCATGGCGCAAGCGCGATGGGACTTACCCAGCCTAGTTACTTATGACGATAGTGCATCATGACCGCACTGTTTAATCCTTCTTATCAGGACGTTCCGGGCGCTCCACCTTCTCGACCTTCTCAACTTTGTCTGGTCGTTCGACCCTCTCGACCTTCTCTGGTCGCTCGACTTTCTCGACCTTTTCTGGCCGTTCGACCTTCTCGACCCTCTCAGGTCGTTCGACCTTCTCAACTTTGTCTGGTCGTTCCACCTTCTCGACGCGCTCTACTTTTTCGGTCTGCTCCACGTTCTCCAGTTTCTCGATGCCCCCGCGACTGTCGTCGCCCCCGTGATGGCTGTCGCTGCGTGAGCCGTCATCGGTCTCGTTGCGGCCGTTCTTGTTGTTGCCCGAGTCGTCCGCTCTCTGATCGGCGTTGCCGTCAGTGGCGCTGACTCGCCCGGGTTGGTTCCTGGCTGGCGTATCGGAGCGCTCGTGGCGGATCTCGATGCGCGTTGCCCGTACCTCGCGCGCACCGCTGAACACACCGCTCACCCGCACGCGTTGATCCAGCGCCAGTTCGGACGGCTGCTCACCGACAAACACTGCGTCATGCTCCAGCGTCACGTTGAAGCCACCAACAACCAAATGCCGGTCCTGCCGCACCTGCACCAGGCCTTCGATCACCGCCTGGTGTGCCCGGCCGATGAAGGGGAGGCTCGGGTCGGGGCGGCTCTGGGTAACGTCCAGTTCACGACCGGACCAGTGGCCGCGCACCAGCACTTCTTCCGCTGGCGCAGGGTAATTGCTCAGCTTCAGCCCCTGGAGACTGCCGGTGCGATCAATCGAGCCGATGGCACTGGCGTCCCTGAGGCCAGGCGCCCGGTCGATGCGGCTGGCCACCACCTCGCCATGGGCATTGCGCAGCCCGCTGACCCGTACCGGCTCGCCCGGGCGCAGACCTTCAGCAACCCATGCGCCGCTGGCCAGGCGCACCGGTTGCCCCATGACCCGCAGTGGCGCCGAAGCGCTCGGGAGGGCCGTCAACGGTCCTTCATAGATGTGCAAGATCGAGATGCGCCCGGCCTCCAGGCCGCGCTGAGAGGTTACCGCCTCCATTGCGACCACTTGGCCTACTGCCAGTTGGGCGCTGGTGGCGGCGATGCCGTTCTCGCTGACCGGTACGTCTCTGGCAAAGTGCACTTCCACGCCATTGATGCAGATCGAGGCGAACCCGGTGATTGTGCCGACGATACCGGTGCCGCCAGTACCTCCCGGACGCTGCATGATCGGCGCACCGGTGCCTCCGACTCCACCATTGTCAGTGCGAATGCCGGTGCCACCCACGCCGCCAGCCACCGCTCCGGTGCCGCCGATGCCTCCAGGGCGCTGCACGATCGGCGCGCCAGTGCCGCCGACCCCACCATTTTCGGTTTGGATGCCGGTGCCACCCACGCCGCCTGGCTTCGCGCCGGTGCCGCCCGTACCACCCGGACGCTGCATGATCGGTGCGCTGGCTATGCCCACGTCATCCTGGTTGACGCAGGCCGGCGCGGCCTGTATCAGAGCGGGAAGTCCGAGGCCCAGGGCGAGGGTGATGGCACGAAAAAGGCGTAGGTTGGCGGTCATTTTTTGGGGGCCGTCGGTGAAGTGGGTTCGGTAGGCTCCGTGTAGAAGTAAAGGCCAATGGTGATGCGCTGGCGCGGTTCGAGACTGGGCAGGTCACGGCTTTCGAGTTCAGTGGCGAGCCGGTTAAAACCTAATAGGGCCTGCATACCCTCGTTGGCGACGGCCTCGCGCAAATCGTCGATGCTGGCCGGGACCAGCGCGTCGTAATGGACACTGCGCTCAAAAAAGGCCGGGCCTTCCGCGCTCAGGTTGTGCACCGCAGCGCAGGCGTGATCGTGCAGGTTGTGACCTAAGTACGCTGCTTTCTCATCGAAGCCCTTCTGCGGCACGAAGGCCTGGATTTCGAGGTGGACGCGATCTTGCTCGTCGAGACGAACGATGCCCAGGCGCAGCCATTCGTCCAACACCACCCGCGCGCGGATGTCCGTGCTGATCTTCGCGACCAAGGCGTCAAAGGAGCAGTCGCCGCCGACACTGGCGAGTCGCGGCAGGGGCAGCGGCTGCCCGGAGCGATTGCAGAAGGGCATGCTGTTGGTCCAGGTGTTGACCAGTTGCGCACCGAAGGTGACGTTTTCGGGAAGAGCGGTAAACGTCGTGTCGCTCGTCTTACGCAAGCGCCGCACATCCTTGCGGTGAACTCCGGTGAGCAGGTTGATGCGGCTGTCGCTCGGGGCTTTATCGTCAAGGCGAAACTCACGATCCGCCACATCGACAAAGACCTCCTTGAGCAGGTCGGCGAACACCAAATAGGTGACTCCTTTACGGAGCATCAGGCGTACCAGAGGGCGCATGACATGCCGAAGGGCTTTTAGCAGAGAAGCGGGCAGGGTGGGCGATTGCATTCAGCGCATTCCTCGACAGATAAACGCAGTATAGCGGTGCGGGAAAAAATCCCATGAGTGCTAGTGCCGCGTTACCCCACTGCCAATTTTCAGGTCCAACCACTGGATTCATCTATGACGCTTGGTTGAGGGGGACTGACCTGCTGCGCGAAAACGCCTCATACAAAACCAGTCCCCGGAGCTTTGTTTGATGCCATCAGCCTCCGTCAGACTCCGCTGTTATCAGCGCCGGGTTCGCCGCTGACATGATTGCCACGGTCATCACCCGGTTCGCCCCCCACATGATTACCACGGTCATCACCAGGCTCGCCGACAACATGATTGCCACGGTCGTCACCAGGCTTGTTGCCAACATGATTGCCATGATCGTCACCGGGCTCACCACCAACATTATTGCCATGGTCATCGCCGGGCTCACCGCGAGCGTGATTACCATGATCATCGCCAGGTTCTGAATGGCTTCCGTTGCGCCCGGAGTTCGAGTTCCCAGCGTTGCCTTGGCCTGAATGCCCATCTCCATGGTCGCTCCCGCTGTGACCGCTATTGCCACCGCCGCTGCCGCCATTACCACCACCGCTGCCACTTCCACCTCCGCCACCATTACCACCGCCGCTGCCACCTCCATTGCCGCCTCCGCCGCCATTTCCACCACCGCTCCCGCCACCGCCGTGACCACCACCGTCTTTGGCATATGCACTTGAGCTATGTGAAACAGCATCAGGTACCAAAACGATGGAAGCCGACAAGACTCCACCGATTGCCACCGCCAATAAAGCCTTCTTGAAAAGCATGTAAACGTTCATCTTGGGTCTCCTGGTGATTTACCGCGAGCTGAGCCAATGCAATCCGGGAGCCGCATACCTGGAGGCAGCCCCTCACCCTTACATTTTTCTCCTGAATCATTGGCGTGGGAAAATTTCCCATGTAAAGAAAGTTAGTTCGCTTTGGCCGAGCGTCAACCCGCCCACGGAAAAGCCGACCGGCGGTTGGGCAGAGGAGGACGTCAAAAAGGGAGTGACGGCGGGGGGATATAGCTCCGGTGCCCACTGGCGTGGGCTCCTGCTCGAACAAAGACGATTAGCTCCAGTTCACCTCCAGAAGTTGGACGGTAAGTCAGCAGGAAATCTGCGCCCACGTGGTAGTGCTGACAGCCCACTCAATAAATTCGCTGTCGCAGTTTTGCTGATCCTGGGGACTCTGCAGCCAGGCTGCCGTACGCGCACTCGCCGCCCTGAAGTCTGATCTGGCGGTACTACACTTGAACGGCGCCAGAAATGTCCGGCGGGCGATAGTGTTTTTCCATCCTGCCGCTCTTCCCGCTGAACAAAATCGGTCTAAAAAGCCAGGCCAGCGCTTCGAACTTTTTGCTATTCTAAAGGTGTAGGTGAAGACGCAGACTGATGCGCAAGTGGATAGCAAGGAAACGTGGGGCGCGTTCCGAAGGGTACACGGTTAGAAAGATCTCCGCGCTGAGATCCAGCCCTTATGCCGTGTGAAGCAGAACAGCACAAAACTGTTCTGTGAGATTCCTGATAAACCTTGTAAGCCGGAGACCAGCGCCGGCCACCTACTTGATTTTCAAAGCCCGCCATGTGCGGGCTTTTTCGTGTGCGCAGGCGCAAGACTGATACCCCCTTATTTCACTGACCTCCAATATGAGCTTCACGCCCTCCCACTGTTGCCCGGTGGACTACCATCAGGCAAGGACGCTCCCTTGTCGCCCTGGCACTACTTGGCGTCTATTTGTAGATAGCCAGCTCAAGCAGTAGTCGTTTCGAGGGCATCAATGCAATAGAGGAGGATGGCAATGAAGTACATGATCAGCTGGTTCGAACGCCCACAAGGTTCGCCTGCGGAGTACGAGAATGCGCAGAAACGGATCCTTGACGTATTCAGTCAATGGAAAGCCCCCGACACTTTCAAGATCGAGGTGTTTGTGGTGCGCGTGGGCGAGTGGGGGGGACACATGCTGGTGGACTGCGACGATCCGGTGGCGGTTCACAAGGTTTGCTCGACGTTTCCTGCGTTTGAATTCCAGGCGCGCCCGGTGATTGCCATCGAGGACGCGGTCCGGGTCGAACTCGAAGCAATTACTTGGCGCGAT
>JAPLSD010000300.1 GCA_026398835.1 Pseudomonas sp. | reverse complement strand
GACCCGGCGCTGCTGCGCAAACAGTTGCGCGGCAAGCGCGGACAAATGCTGGTGGGCGCTCACCTGGGCAACCTCGAGGTCTGTCGCGCCCTCGCTGAGCTGGGCGAAAAAGTGACGATGAACGTGCTGGTGCACACCAAGCATGCAGAACGCTTCAACCGCCTGCTCGGCGAAGCCGGTGCGACCCATCTGCGGCTGATTCAGGTCAGCGAGCTGGACCCTGCAATCATGCTGCAACTCAACCAGCGACTGGATCGCGGCGAGTGGCTGGCGATTGCCGGCGATCGCGTGCCACTGCATGGCGGGCGCACTGTGCGAGTCGACTTTCTCGGTCATCCGACAGCCTTTGCGCAAGGCCCCTGGCTGCTGGCCGGGCTGCTGAAATGCCCAGTCAATCTGTTGTTTTGTCTGAAGCACAATGGGCGCTATCGGGTGACCCTCGAACCCTTTGCCGAGGCTGTGGTCTGGAAGCGTAGCGACCGAGAACAGGTGATCGCCGAATGGACCACCCGCTACGCCGAACGCCTGGGGCAGTACTGTCTCGAAGCGCCCCAACAATGGTTCAATTTCTACCCTTACTGGAAGACCGATGACGACGCATCCGCTTGAGCCGGTAACCTTCGGCGAACTCCCATTGCGCATCGAAGACGTGCTGGCCCTGGCCAACCGTCAGGTGCCAACGCAGTTGCAAGGCGACCCTGAGTTTCGCCAGCGCATCGCCAAGGGCGCGCAATTTCTCGACTCCTTGCTGGACAAGGAAGGCGTGATCTACGGCGTCACCACCGGCTACGGCGACTCCTGCGTGGTCGCGGTGCCGTTGCATCACGTCGAAGCGCTGCCCCGTCATCTGTACACCTTCCACGGCTGCGGGCTGGGCAAAATGCTCGATGCTCAGGCCACTCGTGCGGTACTGGCGGCGCGTTTGCAGTCGCTGTGCCACGGCGTGTCCGGGGTTCGCGTGGAGCTGCTGGAACGCCTGCAGGCCTTCATCGACCAGGATATCCTGCCGCTGATCCCGGAAGAGGGCTCAGTGGGCGCCAGCGGTGATCTGACACCGCTGTCTTACGTGGCTGCGACCTTGTCCGGTGAGCGTGAAGTGATGTTTCGGGGTGAGCGCCGGCAAGCCGCCGACGTACACCGCGAACTCGGCTGGACCCCGTTAGTGCTGCGCCCCAAAGAAGCCCTGGCGCTGATGAACGGCACCGCGGTGATGACCGGTCTGGCTTGCCTGGCTTACGCCCGCGCCGATTACCTGCTGCAACTGGCCACACGCATCACCGCGCTGAACGTGGTCGCGCTGCAAGGCAACCCGGAGCATTTCGACGAGCGTCTGTTCGCCACCAAACCGCATCCGGGGCAAATGCAGGTCGCCGCGTGGTTGCGCAAGGACCTGGCGATCGACGCACCGACCGCGCCGCTGCATCGCCTGCAAGATCGCTACTCACTGCGCTGCGCGCCCCACGTGCTCGGCGTGCTGGCCGACAGCCTGAACTGGCTGCGCTCGTTCATTGAAATCGAACTCAACAGCGCCAACGACAACCCGATCATCGATGCCGAAGCCGAACGCGTGCTGCACGGCGGGCACTTCTACGGCGGGCATATCGCCTTCGCCATGGACAGTCTGAAAACCCTCGTAGCCAATGTCGCCGACCTGCTGGACCGTCAGCTCGCGCTGCTGGTGGACGTGCGTTACAACCACGGTTTGCCGAGCAATCTGTCCGGCGCCAGCGCTGAACGGGCGATGCTCAACCACGGCTTCAAAGCGGTGCAGATCGGCACCAGCGCCTGGACCGCCGAAGCGCTGAAAAACACCATGCCGGCCAGTGTGTTCTCGCGCTCCACCGAGTGCCACAACCAAGACAAAGTCAGCATGGGCACCATCGCCGCCCGCGATGCGATTCGCGTGCTGGAACTGACCGAACAAGTCGCCGCCGCCACGTTGCTGGCCGCCAATCAAGGCGTCTGGCTGCGCAGCCAGGCAGAAGACGCGCGGCCTTTGCCACCGGCTTTGGCCGAGATGCACGAAGAACTCGCCAAGGACTTCCCACCGGTCATCGAAGACCGCGCGCTGGAAGCCGAACTGCGTCTGTGCCTGCAACGCATCGCCGAACAACACTGGAGGCTGCATGCGTAGCAAGGGAGTGATTCACGCCGATACGGAAATCCTGGTGCCGTTCTTCGACATCGACACGATGGATGTGGTCTGGCACGGCCATTACGTCAAATACCTGGAAGTCGCTCGTTGCGCCTTGCTGGACAAGATCGGCCACAACTACATGCACATGAAAGCGTCAGGCTACGCGTGGCCGGTGATCGACCTGCAACTGCGCTACGTGCGCGGCGCCGTCTTCGGCCAGAAGCTCAACGTGCGCGCAAGCCTGGTGGAGTGGGAAAACCGGCTGAAGATCAGCTACCTGATCAGCGACCTTGAAAGCGCCGAGCGCCTGACCCGTGCCAGCTCGGTGCAGGTTGCGGTGAACCTCGCCAGCCGCGAAATGCAGCTGGCATCGCCCCAGGTGTTTATCGATGCCGTTGAGAAGGTGCTGCCATGAGTTCGCTGCTCAAGACCCTGAGCGCCCTTGCGCTGCTCGGTCTGTCATCGCTGGCCAACGCCTTCGACCTGCAACAGCTGAGCGATCAACTGGCCAAGCCCGAGGTCATCCACGGCAGCTTCATCCAGGAAAAACACCTGCGCGCCCTGCCGCAGCCGCTGACCAGTAAAGGCACCTTCGTGCTGGCCAAAGATCACGGCTTGCTCTGGCTGCTCAAGACCCCGCTGCAACAGGACTACCGCATCAGCGCCAAAGGCATTGCCCGCCGCGACGGCAACGGCTGGCAAATGCTCCCGAACAAGAGCGCCGGTGCCGAGCAGAATCGTATATTCCTCGCCGTGCTGCAGGGCGACAGCAGTGGCCTGCAACGGGACTTCGACCTGCAACTGCAAGGCGACACCCAGCAATGGAAGCTGACTCTGACCCCGCGCTCCATGTTGCTCAAGCAAGTCTTCACCCAGATCAACATAGACGGCGGCACGCTGGTGCAACGTATCGAACTGCTGGAAACTCAGGGCGACAGCACCGTATTGCGCATGCAGGACACCACCAGCACCAAACCTTTGAGCGATCCGGAGCAACATGACTTTGCCGAGTGAACGCTGGTTACCCCGCCTTTTCCTGATCCTGCTGGTGGCCGTATTGGCACTGGCTGGCTGGCAATGGCGTGGCGCCGCACCGCTTTCCGCCAACCTGATGGAACTGGTGCCAGGCACCGCGCCGGATGCGCTGGAGCTGCGAGCCGAACAACGCATGCAAGAGCCGCTGAACCGCGAAATGCTGGTATTGGTCGGCCACGCTGATCGCCTGCAGGCCATCGCCATGGCTGAGCAACTTGGCGATCAATGGAAGGCCAGCGGCTTGTTCGAGAAGGTCCAGTGGAACCTGCAAGCGGACTTGCCAGCGCTGCGTACGCAGTTGCTACAAGGGCGGCTGGCGATGCTCTCGGCGGCGGATCGACAGCAGCTGATCGAGCAGCCACAGGCGTTTATCCAGCAGCGCGTACAAGCGTTGTTCGACCCCTTTACCGGCTTCAGTCTGGTGCCGAGCCAGGACGATTGGCTGGGCCTGACCGGGCGCATTCAAAACAGCCAGCCGCAGCGTGGCGCGGTGCAGCTGGACATTGGCAGCGGCGCATTGATCGCTGATGCCGATGGCAAGAGTTGGGTGCTGCTGAGGGCTCGCACTCAGGGCAACGCCTTCGATATGCACTTGCCGCTGCAAGTCGCCGAGCTGCTCAAGCAGAGCCGCGAACAAGCGAGCAAGGCCAACGTGCAATTACTGGCAGCCAGCGGCCTGCTGTATGCAGCCAACGGTCAGCAACAGGCAACCCGCGAGATCACCTGGGTCGGCGGCGGTGCCACCGTCGGCATTCTGTTACTGCTGCTGTTAGCCTTCCGCCGCTTTCGCGTGCTGCTGGCCTTCATTCCGGTGCTGGTGGGCATGCTGTTTGGTGCGGTGGCTTGCGTGGCGCTGTTCGGCCATATGCATGTGATAACGCTGGTATTGGGGTCGAGCCTGATCGGCGTAGCGGTGGACTATCCGCTGCATTACCTGTCCAAAAGCTGGAGTCTGAAACCCTGGCACAGCTGGCCGGCGTTGCGCCTGACCCTGCCAGGGCTGACCCTGAGCCTGGCCACCAGTTGCATCGGTTACCTGGCGTTGGCCTGGACCCCGTTCCCGGCACTGACCCAAATTGCAGTGTTTTCCGCTGCCGGTTTGCTCGGTGCTTACTTGTCTGCCGTGTGCTTGCTGCCGGCAATGCTCAAGGGCACCGATCTGCGCCCGGCGCAGTGGCCGCTGCAGGTCGCACAATGTTTAGTGAACGTGCGCGAAGCCCTGCTGCGTCGGGTTCACAGCCCGATACTGCTGGGGTTGCTGCTGCTGTTTTGTGCTGGCGGCCTGTGGCAGCTCACCACCAAAAACGATATCCGCCAGTGGATCAGTACACCGCCACAGCTGATGGACGAAGCTCAGACGATTGCGCGGATCACCGGCTATCAACCTACCAGTCAGTTCTTCCTGGTGCGCGCTGCCGATCAGCAACAACTGCTTGAGCGTTCGGCCACCCTGAGCCAGCGCCTGGATCAACTGGTTAACCTGGAAAAGCTCCAGGGCTACCTGTCGCTGAATCAACTGGTCAGCCCGCCCAGCGAACAACAAAGGGTTCGCGAGGCACTGAACAAACTGCCGCAGTTCTGGCAGCCGCTGCTTGACCTCGGCGTACCAGCCAGCGCGCTGCACGCCGAGCTGACGCAATTGCAGGCGCTCCCCATCCAAGACATCGACGCTGCCCTGACCGGACCGCTGGCCGAGCCGTGGCGCCCGCTGTGGCTTGGCGCTACCAGCGATGGCGTGGCCGGGATGGTCAGCTTGCAAGGGTTGAATAACCCAGAGTTGCTGCGGATTCAGGCGCTGGACTTGCCCGGTGTACAGCTGGTTGATCGATTGGGAGACTTGAACAAAGTTTTCGCCGCAACCCAAATCAGCGCCGCTGAATTGAAGTTGATGTCGTGCATCCTGATTGTCCTGCTGTTGATCCTGCCGTTTGGCTTCGGTGGGGCGCTGCGGATCGTCGCGCTACCGCTGCTGGCGGCGTTGTGCAGCCTGGCCAGCCTCGGTTGGCTCGGGCAGCCGTTGACGCTATTCAGCCTGTTCGGCCTGCTACTGGTGACGGCCATCAGCGTCGACTACGCGATCCTTATGCGTGAGCAAATTGGTGGCGCGGCGGTGAGCCTGCTCGGCACCCTGCTGGCGGCAGCGACCACTTGGCTGTCGTTCGGCCTGCTGGCGATTTCCAGCACGCCGGCGGTGAGCAACTTCGGCTTATCGGTGAGCCTGGGTCTTGCCTTCAGCTTCATCCTCGCACCCTGGGCCCGGCATCAT
>JAPLSD010000105.1 GCA_026398835.1 Pseudomonas sp. | reverse complement strand
GCCAGACGCCTTCACCGCGCTTGATCGGGATCAGCGGCAGTTGTTCGTGGTCTTTCATCTGGGTGCAGGGATGCCACAAAACCGCGAGATCGCGTTGCATCCACTGATTATTCAGGCCCATTTTCACTCTCCTCGAGGCGGTCTGCGACATGCGCTGACATACAATCGCGCAAGCCTATGCAATGCCAGTCCTTGGGACAACCCATTGTGTCGTTTCAGCTACCATGAATGTGGCATAGACGCCGCTAGCGGGGCGCTAATAAAAAAAGCGCGGCGTTTACGCCGCGCTTTTTTTATGGCTGGCAGAAAGAGATTTCCGCCTCACATCCCGCCACACATTTGTCGTTAATCTTTCCTTAACCAACTCCTCTCAGACTCTCTTGATCGTATTTCTCGATATTTCAAAGCGAAATTTTCCGCTTTAATTCGATAGGTAAATCGATAGTCTTGGGCGCAGTTCTCACAGGATTCAGGCAATGCAGCTACGTAACTCTTCATCCCGCTACGGCTGGGTCAGCATTATGTTGCACTGGGGTGTGGCGCTGGCGGTCTTCGGCTTGTTTGCTTTGGGCTTGTGGATGGTCGGTCTCGACTACTACAGCACCTGGCGTAAGGAAGCCCCGGATCTGCATAAAAGCATCGGCCTGACGCTGTTCGCGGTCATGTTGCTGCGCGCGCTATGGCGCTTTATCAGCCCGCCACCGCCCGCACCGGCCAGCTATGGGCGTTTGACCCGGCTCGGCGCCACGCTCGGTCATGGGTTTCTCTATTTCAGCTTGTTCGCAGTGATGATTGCCGGTTACCTGATTTCCACCGCCGACGGTGTCGGGATTCCGGTGTTTGGTCTGTTCGAAATTCCTGCGCTGATTTCCGGTCTTACCGATCAGGCTGATGTGGCGGGTGCCGTGCACTTGTATCTGGCCTGGGTGCTGGTGATTTTTTCCGGCCTGCATGCTCTGGTTGCCTTGAAACACCACTTTATCGACCGTGATGCGACCCTGAGCCGAATGCTGGGGCGCAAAGCCTGATGTTCAACCTTGACTCAAAAGGAATAGAAAACATGTTGAAAAAGACTCTCGCCGCTCTGGCAATCGGTACTGCCTTGTTGTCTGCAGGTCAGGCGATGGCCGCGGACTACAAGATCGACAAAGAAGGCAATCACGCTTTCGTCAACTTCAAGATCAGCCACCTGGGCTTCAGCTACATCTACGGTAGCTTCAAGGACTGGGATGGGACCTTCAGCTATGACGCAAAAAATCCTGAAACCAGCAAAATCAACGTTGTGCTGAAAACCGCCAGCGTCGATACCAATCACGCCGAACGTGACAAGCACATCCGCACTCCGGATTTCCTCGATGCAGCGAAATTCCCGGAAGCGAAGTTCGTGTCGACTTCGGTTAAATCGACTGGCGCTGACACTGCTGACGTGACTGGCGACCTGACCCTGCACGGCGTGACCAAACCCGTGGTCATTGCTGCTCGTTTCCTGGGCGAAGGCAAGGATCCGTGGGGCGGCTACCGCGCAGGCTTTGAAGGCACTACCACCATCAAGCTGAAAGACTTCGAGATTCAGAAAGATCTGGGTCCAAAAACCCAGGAGCTGGCACTGATCATCTCGTTTGAAGGTGTTCAGGCGAAATAATGTTGAGACTGTAGGAGCCCGCTCCCACACAAGCCTCGCTCCTACAGAGGTTACGCGCCACACAAACAAAAACGCCCCCGATCGTGAGATCGGGGGCGTTTTTGTTAGGGGGAGAAATCAGCGATTGCGGGTCAGCAATGCTGGTTTCTCACCACGTGGACGGCTTGGCAGCTGATCGAGTTGCTCAGGTGTCGGGAAGCGATCGCTTTTGGACTCCTTGTGCATGATCTTCGGCTGGTTCTCGCGCGGGTTTTGAACGGCGGGTTCCTGGCGTGGCTGCTGATCGTCACGTGCCGGGCGACGGTTGCGTGGCTCTTCACGACGGGCCTGACCGTCACGTGGAGCACCGTTGCGCGGGCCGTTACGCTTGGCGGGCGGGGTGCCAGTGCTGGCGCCGCTGCCATTGCGCGGAGCGCTTGGGCGACCCGGACCACCGCTGCGTGGCGCAGACGTACCGGCCGGAGCACCGCTGCCCTGAGCTGGAGCGCCTGGACGGCGGCCACGGCCCTGAGGTGCTTTCTGCTGCGGGACGTAATCGACGCGGTTACCGAAGTTGTCTACGTCGTCGTCCAGAAACTCGTCCGGTGCACGATCAGCTGCTGCGCGTGGAGCCGGCTGACGCTGTTCACGGGCCGGAGTGCCTTCGCGCGGCTTCTGCTCGCGAGCAGGGCGTTCGGAGCGAGCGGCGGCTGCCGGCTTCTCTTTACCGCCCTTGTCCTTGCCTTTGTCTTTACGGCCACCGCCGCCACCGCTGCCGTTCGGGCCGTCACCACGTGGACCGCGCGGCGTATTGCGCGGGTTACGCACATCCGGACGTTCGCGGACTTCAGGCTTCTCGGCTTCTACGGCACTGGAGTCAAAACCCATCAGGTCGCCATCGGCGATTTTCTGCTTGGTCATGCGCTCGATGCTTTTCAGCAGTTTTTCTTCATCCGGAGCCACCAGCGAGATCGCCTCGCCCGAACGACCGGCACGGCCAGTACGGCCAATCCGGTGAACGTAGTCTTCGTCGACATTCGGCAGTTCGAAGTTGACGACGTGTGGCAGCTGGTCGATATCCAGGCCGCGAGCGGCGATATCGGTGGCGACCAGGATCCGCACTTCACCGGCCTTGAAGTCGGCCAGGGCTTTGGTGCGGGCGTTCTGGCTCTTGTTGCCGTGGATGGCGACAGCGGTGAGGCCGTGCTTGTCCAGGTACTCGGCCAGACGGTTGGCGCCGTGCTTGGTGCGGGTGAAGACCAGAACCTGTTCCCAGGCGCCGGCAGTAATCAGGTGCGCCAGCAGCGAACGCTTGTGGCTGGCAGCCAGGCGGAACACCCGTTGCTCGATACGCTCGACCGTAGTGTTCGGTGGCGTGACTTCGATGCGCTCCGGGTTGTGCAACAACTTCCCGGCCAAGGCGGTGATGTCGTTGGAGAAGGTCGCGGAGAACAGCAGGTTCTGACGCTTGGCTGGCAAACGGGCCAGGACCTTTTTCACGTCATGGACAAAGCCCATGTCGAGCATCCGGTCGGCTTCGTCCAGCACGAGGATTTCAACGTGGGACAGGTCGACGCTGCCTTGGCCGGCGAGGTCGAGCAAGCGGCCGGGGCAGGCCACCAGCACGTCAACGCCACGGGACATGGCCTGAACCTGTGGGTTCATGCCGACGCCGCCGAAGATGCAGGCGCTGACGAACTTCAAGTCGCGGGCATAGACCTTGAAGCTCTCGTGCACTTGAGCAGCGAGTTCGCGGGTCGGGGTCAGGACCAGTACGCGCGGTTGGCGCGGGCCGTGACGCTGGGATTTGTCCGGGTGACCATTGGGGAACAACCGCTCCAGAATCGGAAGGGCGAAGCCGCCGGTTTTACCAGTACCTGTCTGTGCCGCGACCATCAAATCGCGACCTTGCAACACGGCGGGAATGGCCCGCTGTTGCACCGGAGTAGGCTCGGTATAGCCCGCTGCCTCGATGGCGCGGACTAAAGCCTCGGAGAGACCGAGGGAAGCAAAGGACATGAGTAATCCTGTTTTAGTTAGGGCTTGGCCCAAAGGGATAGTCTTGCCTGGCGCGAATGGCGTTTAAGAGGACGCAATCCCGTCCGGTCCTGCTTGGGTCTTGAAGGCTCATCTGCAAGTGCTCGCGCGGGCCTGGGGCTGCGCTGTAGCGTTGTCGAGATGCCTTTTACAAGACCAAGCGTCCGGGCGTGAGCCTGGCGGGAAGGCCGGAGTATAACAGAGCAATCAGCGCGCGCTGCTTTCCTGCTGCTCAACGGTTTTTGCCGGGCTTTCTGACGGCGTCTCTTGGTGGGCCGCGATGGTCCCGTTGCCAGCATACCGGGCGCTGAGCGCGGCGTACGCCGGTTCACGCTTGAAACGCTTGAGTTCGGCACCGAAGCGCTGCACCAGCAAGTCCATGCCAACGTTGCGCCTTAGCGCCAGAAACTGGTTATTGCTGCTGATTACCGTGGGGTTTTCGCTGATCTGGTCGCGTAAATGCAATTCATCGAGCAAGTACTGGCCAACCCGGCGATCAGTGATCAGCAGGTCGATGCGGCCGCGCACCAGTTTGCCGAAGTTGGCTTCGTGGCTGGGCGCCGGTTCGTGCTTGAACAGCGTCGACTCGCTGAAATCCTGACTGTACATATAGCCTGGCGACGTCCCGATGGTCAGGCCGCGCAGGTCGTCGAGGGTGCGAAAGGGGTGAGGGCGGTCATTGGCGTAGAACAGCACGAACTGCACCTGCGACAGTGGTTCACTGGGATAAAGCAGTGTGCTGTCGCGTTCGTCACTGTGAAAAATATCCAGTGCGCCGTCGGCCTGACCTTGCTCCAGCATGGCCAGGCAACGCTTCCAGGGCAGGAACTGCCAATCTACCTCGATCCCCAGGCGCTGGAAAACGATGGCCGTGGTTTCGTAGTCCAGACCACGATACTGACCGTTTTCCTCGTACACATAGGGCGCCCAGGGTTCGGTGACAATACGCAGCTTCTCGCCCCGGGCGGTAAGGCTCAGG
>JAPLSD010000723.1 GCA_026398835.1 Pseudomonas sp. | reverse complement strand
CCGGACTGGCACTTCTATCAGGCCGCAGTGCCGACCTATATCGGTGGCGCGATGACCTTCGCCTGGGGCGCGACCAACACTGCTTATCGCAAGTTGTCCCGCGAGACCCTGCGTCAGCGTTTTGCTGGCAGCGGCATCATCACTCGCTACTACAATCCTGAGATACATATCGGCGCGTTCGCGTTGCCGCAATATGTATTGCAGGCGGTTAACAAGCCGAGTAATGACTAAGTAATAGTGTTGATGAAAGGGCCGCGAGGCCCTTTTTTATGTATCCAAATATGCGTTGAACGAAATTTTCACAACCGCTCCAAGACAATTCGCATGCTTTGTTTTCCACGTTAAACCTCCAGCGCCCCCTTGTTCCAGAGCCCTGAAAGATCGGGTTTGTGGGGCATGCCAGTAATAAATGGCAATACCGCGACTGATCGTGCAACATTTGCGCACCGCGCAATTCTCCGCAGCCAATACGCACTGGTAATGGCTATGAGAGGGCAGAGCGCACCTGCATTTATGAAACTTCAACTTCCAATGGGTCCTAAAACGACATGGCAAACCCGGACGCCCTGAGTCAGCAGCGCGCTTCAAATCGCTTGCTGCAACCGACCGTCAAATCGCATCTGGCTTACACGCTGCTTTGTGCCTTGGTCATGATGGTGATGCTCTCCCTGCTGCGCGTGGCGCTGCTGGTTTATAACCGGGAGATGATCCTCAACACCCCGGCCTCGACCTTCCTCGAAGCCTTTGCCAACGGCCTGCGTTTTGACCTGCGTCTGGTGGTCTACCTCATCGTACCGTTGCTGCTGGCATTGTTTAGCGCCCGGGCCATGGCCGCCCGCGGGTTCTTCCGTTTCTGGCTGACCATCGCCTCCAGCATCGCGCTGTTCCTTGGCCTGATGGAGATGGACTTCTATCGCGAGTTTCACCAGCGCCTTAACGGACTGGTCTTCCAGTACGTGAAGGAAGACCCGAAAACCGTGATGAGCATGCTCTGGTACGGCTTCCCGGTGGTTCGCTATCTGTTGGCCTGGGCCGTTGGCACCTGGCTGTTGAGCCTGGCGTTCAAGGGCGCCGACCGCGCAACCCGGCCTCGTGGCCCGTTCAGCGGTGGCAGCATCAGCACGCGTCAGATCGCCCCGTGGTACGTGCGCGTCGGCGTCTTTGCGGTGTGCCTGATGATTGGTGTCGTGGCCGCCCGTGGCACCTTGCGTCAAGGCCCGCCGCTGCGTTGGGGCGACGTCTACACCACTGACTCGAACTTCGCCAACCAGTTGGGCCTCAACGGTACGCTTCAGCTGATCGCTGCCGCGCAAAGCCGTATGTCCCAGGAGCGCGACAATATCTGGAAGCCGACGCTGCCTCAGGAAGAAGCCCAGAAGGTCGTCCGCGACATGCTGGTAATGGCGGATGAAAAGCTGGTTGACGCCGATATCGCCGCCGTACGCCGCGATTACACACCGCCGGCCGACAAGACCCTGCCGATCAAGAACGTCGTCGTGATCCTGATGGAAAGCATGGCCGGTCACTCGGTGGGTGCCCTGGGCGCCCCCGGCAATATCACGCCGAACCTCGACAAACTGTCGAAAGAAGGCCTGATGTTTGACCGCTTCTTCTCCAACGGTACCCATACCCACCAGGGCATGTTTGCCACCATGGCGTGCTTCCCGAACCTGCCGGGCTTCGAGTACCTGATGCAGACCCCGGAAGGCAGCCACAAGCTGTCCGGCCTGCCGCAGTTGCTCAGTGCCCGCAAGTACGATGATGTGTATGTCTACAACGGCGACTTCGCCTGGGACAACCAGTCGGGTTTCTTCAGCAACCAGGGCATGACCAACTTCATCGGGCGTAACGACTACGTTAACCCGGTGTTCTCCGATCCGACCTGGGGCGTGTCCGACCAGGACATGTTCGACCGTGGTCTGGTAGAGCTCAAAGCCCGTGAAGGCAAGCCGTTCTATGCACTGCTGCAGACTCTGTCCAACCACACGCCTTACGCGTTGCCGACCCCATTGCCGGTCGAAAAAGTGACCGATCGTGGCAGCCTGAACGAACATTTGACCGCAATGCGTTACGCCGACTGGGCCTTGGGCCAGTTCTTTGAAAAGGCCCGTAAAGAGCCTTACTTCAAGGAAACCCTGTTTGTCATCGTTGGCGACCATGGTTTTGGCAACGAGCGCCAGATCACCGAAATGGACTTGGGCCGCTTCAACGTACCGATGCTGATGATCGCACCGGGTATCCAGGAAAAGTTTGGTCAACGCGACCACACTGTGGGCACTCAGATCGACATCGTTCCGACCATCATGGGGCGGATCGGTGGCGAAGTGCGCCATCAGTGCTGGGGTCGTGACCTGCTCAATCTGCCGCAAGGCGATACTGGTTTTGGCGTGATCAAACCGTCGGGCACCGAACAGACCACGGCCATCATCAGCGATGACCAGATCCTGGTTATGCCTAAGGAAAAGGAAATGGCGCCGAAGCTGTACCGGTATGAACTGGGTGCCAATCCTCACGCTGAAATCGTCCCGGATGCACCGCGTACGGCTGAGATGCAGCTGAAGCTGGAGTCGTTCCTGCAAACGGCGACCAAAAGCCTGCTGGATAACACCGCCGGTGTTGTCGACAGCAATCCGGACTAAGCGTCTGGTTCAATAAAAAAGAGGCCCGTATGGGCCT
This sequence comes from Pseudomonas sp., assembly GCA_026398835.1. Lineage (GTDB taxonomy): Bacteria > Pseudomonadota > Gammaproteobacteria > Pseudomonadales > Pseudomonadaceae > Aquipseudomonas. The sequence goes on along the minus strand of JAPLSD010000723.1, from coordinate 1,949 downwards.
CTTTTTTTTACAGTATTAAATGTGCAGAGCGTTATATCCTGCCAAGTAACAGCAGGATCAACAGCACCACCAGGACGACACCGATGATGCCGGACGGGCCATAGCCCCAACTTCTGGAGTGCGGGAAGACCGGCAGGCCACCCACCAGCAAGAGGATCAGAATAACGAGAAGAATGGTGCCCATATCTATTTCCCTTATTGGTAAGTTCTGGAAAGACCGTCGTGCTGTCAAGGGCCCGCTTGGGTTCGATAAAGCCGGGCTGCTTATAATCTCCGACTCTGGAGAACTGCAGATAATTCCAAGTTTTTTTAATGCTTTTTGGCGCTTGGCTTATTTCTTTTAATTTAAAGCTGCCCTCATTCAATGGGACCGCGTTAGTCGAGCGCGACCCCGGCGTCTTCGCGGGCAAGCCACGCCCCCATGACCCAAATCGGTGTGTGCCGGGCCAAAGTTTGCCTGAGGCATTCAGCATTCTGATGGTGCGTGGGTGTAGGAAAAACCTTCGCTACACTGCGGCGCAACTACCCCAGAACAACAAGGCAACTTCCTATGCAAAATCGCATGATGATCACTGGCGCCGGTTCCGGCCTGGGCCGCGAAATAGCTCTGCGCTGGGCCCGCGAGGGTTGGCAGTTAGCCTTGTCGGATGTCAGCGAGCCGGGTTTGCAAGAGACCCTCAAATTAGTGCGCGAAGCCGGAGGCGATGGCTTTATCCAGCGTTGTGACGTGCGCGATTACAGCCAGTTGACCGCGTTTGCCCAAGCCTGCGAAGTGAAGCTGGGCGGCATCGATGTGATCGTCAATAACGCCGGCGTCGCCTCGGGCGGCTTCTTCAGTGAACTGTCCCTCGAAGACTGGGACTGGCAAATCGCGATCAACCTGATGGGTGTGGTCAAGGGCTGCAAGGCCTTCTTGCCGTTGCTGGAAAAAAGCCAAGGCAAGATCATCAACATCGCTTCGATGGCAGCCTTGATGCAAGGCCCTGCGATGAGCAACTACAACGTGGCCAAGGCTGGCGTGGTGGCGTTGTCCGAGAGCTTGTTGATTGAACTGGCGCACCAGGAAATCGCTGTGCATGTGGTCTGCCCGTCATTCTTCCAGACCAACCTGCTGGATTCCTTTCGTGGCCCGACACCGGCCATGAAAGCCCAGGTCGGCAAGCTGCTGGAAAGCTCTCCGATTACCGCCAGCGAAATTGCCGACTACATCTACCAACGGGTTGCTGAGGGCGAGTTCATGATTCTGCCCCATGAACAGGGCCGCATGGCCTGGGCGCTGAAACAGAAGAACCCGCAACTGCTCTACAACGAAATGACCGTGATGGCCGACAAAATGCGCGCCAAAGCCAAGCAAAGCGCAGGCTGAACTTGCTCGCGGGAAGCTGCGTCGTTAGGGTTGTCGATTCCGGCAGCCTTGACGAGACCGTTGCATGCTCAATTACCTGTGGTTTTTTCTTGCGGCGGTGTTTGAAATCGCCGGTTGCTACGCGTTTTGGATGTGGTTGCGCCAGGGTAAAAGTGCCTGGTGGATTGCCCCTGCGTTACTCAGCCTGACGCTCTTCGCGCTACTGCTGACCAAGGTTGAAGCGACCTATGCCGGCCGCGCCTATGCGGCTTATGGCGGCATCTACATTATTGCGTCCATTGGCTGGCTGGGGGTGGTGGAGCGGATCCGCCCCTTGAGTTCGGACTGGCTGGGCGTGGCACTGTGCGTGATCGGTGCGAGCATCATTTTGTTTGGTCCACGTTTTTCCAGCGTCTGACATCTTCCCGCGATCGCAAAGACTTGAAAGGGCTTTCTGTCAGGCGCATCTGCAGGCGACGTAGGGTTGGACTGTTTTAGTGCTGGCGCATTGAAGGCAGTCGGCGCTCCGGGCATCTTCAAGGCCCGGTAACCCTAAGGACCAGTGCCATGCTCGTATTAAGCCGCGTTGTGGGCGAGTTGATTT
>JAPLSD010000382.1 GCA_026398835.1 Pseudomonas sp. | reverse complement strand
GCCGTTGCTGCTGCCGGTCCGGGGAAATCGAAATGACTGCTGCCTACGCCAACCTGTTCTCGACGATCGAGGCGAAAGACTTCGGCCGCGTCGCCGTGCTGTTCGGTGGCAAAAGCGCCGAGCGTGAGGTGTCGCTGAAATCTGGCAATGCCGTGCTCGATGCCCTGCAAAGCGCCGGTGTGGATGCCTTCGGCATCGATGTCGGCGATGACTTTCTGCAGCGTCTGCTGAACGAGAAGATCGATCGCGCCTTCATCATTCTCCACGGTCGTGGCGGTGAAGACGGCAGCATGCAGGGCTTGCTCGAATGCCTGGGCATTCCTTACACCGGCAGCGGCATCCTCGCCTCGGCGCTGGCCATGGACAAGCTGCGGACCAAACAGGTCTGGCACAGCCTGGGTATTCCAACGCCGCGTCACGCCGTACTGAGTAGCGAAGCCGATTGTATTTCTGCGGCGACGGAACTGGGCTTCCCTTTGATCGTCAAACCGGCCCATGAAGGTTCAAGTATCGGTATGGCCAAAGTGACCTCAGCTCCTGAGTTGATCGAAGCGTGGAAAGCGGCCAGTACCTACGATTCTCAAGTATTGGTTGAGCAATGGATTCAAGGCCCGGAGTTCACTATCGCCACTCTGCGTGACCAGGTGTTGCCACCGATCGCTCTGGGCACTCCACACACTTTTTATGACTACGACGCCAAGTACCTGGCTTCCGATACCCAGTACCGGATCCCGTGCGGCCTCGATAGCGCCAAAGAACAAGAGCTCATGGACCTCACGGCAAAAGCCTGTGAGGCGCTGGGTATCGCCGGTTGGGGACGGGCTGACGTGATGCAGGACGCCGATGGGCAGTTCTGGTTTCTGGAAGTCAACACCGCACCGGGTATGACCGACCACAGTCTGGTCCCAATGGCAGCCCGTGCTGCCGGCCTGGATTTCCAACAGTTGGTGTTGGCGATTCTGGCTGCAAGTGTTGAGCCGCGAGGTTAAGTCCATGCAAGGCGCCCAGCTACGTCATCAGCAACCCGTTCCCGGCCGCAAGCCGGTGCCGCGTGGTGCCAGCCGTATGGTGGCTAAAGAGCCGATGTCGGTGCGCCTGCCGAAAGCCAATTTTGGCTTCCTCAAGGCCTTGTTCTGGCCGGTGCTGTTGGTTGCATTGGGCTTTGGCACCTATGAAGGTGCGCAGCGCTTGCTGCCGTATGCCGACCGGCCGATCACCAAGATCAACGTCCAGGGTGATTTGAGTTACATCAGCCAGCAAGCCGTGCAGCAGCGAATCGCCCCTTACGTGGCCTCAAGCTTCTTCACCATCGACCTGGAGAGCATGCGCACCGAGCTTGAAAAGATGCCATGGATCGCTCACGCCGAAGTGCGTCGCGTCTGGCCTGATCAAGTGGTGATTCGCCTGGAAGAGCAACTGCCCGTGGCCCGTTGGGGTGACGAAGCGCTGTTGAACAACCAGGGCGAAGCATTCACTCCGCGTGAGCTGGCGAACTACGAACATTTGCCACAGTTGTTTGGTCCGCAGCGGGCCCAGCAGCAAGTGATGCAGCAGTATCAGGTGTTGAGTCAGATGCTCCGGCCCATGGGCTTTTCAATTGCCCGTCTGGAGTTGCGTGAACGTGGCAGCTGGTTTCTAACCACCGGCGCAGGTAGCGCCGGCCCGGGGATCGAACTGTTGTTGGGGCGCGGTTACCTGGTGGAAAAGATGCGCCGCTTCATTGCCATCTATGAAAAAACGCTGAAGGAACAGATTACGAACATTGCGCGCATCGATCTGCGCTATGCCAACGGCCTCGCCGTCGGCTGGCGGGAACCTGTAGCGCCCACGACGGCCCAACCCGCCGTCGCGAAGAATTAAGAAGAGGCAGGACCAATGGCTAATGTGCAAAGCGGCAAAATGATCGTCGGTCTGGATATCGGCACTTCCAAAGTGGTGGCGCTGGTGGGCGAGGTCTCGGCCGATGGCACGCTGGAAATCGTCGGAATCGGCACGCACCCATCTCGCGGCCTGAAGAAGGGCGTGGTGGTGAATATCGAATCCACCGTGCAGTCGATTCAGCGCGCTATCGAAGAAGCGCAACTGATGGCTGGCTGCCGCATTCACTCGGCGTTCGTCGGTGTGGCGGGCAATCACATTCGCAGCCTGAACTCCCACGGCATCGTGGCGATTCGTGATCGCGAAGTCAGCGCGGCGGATCTGGAGCGGGTACTCGACGCGGCCCAAGCAGTGGCGATTCCGGCAGACCAGCGTGTCCTGCACACCCTGCCGCAGGATTACGTGATCGATAACCAGGAAGGCGTGCGTGAGCCTCTGGGCATGTCCGGCGTACGTCTGGAAGCCAAGGTCCATGTGGTCACCTGCGCCGTGAACGCCGCACAGAACATTGAAAAATGCGTGCGTCGTTGCGGTCTGGAAATCGACGACATCATTCTCGAACAACTGGCTTCCGCCTATTCGGTGTTGACCGATGACGAGAAAGAGCTGGGCGTGTGCCTGGTCGACATCGGTGGCGGTACCACTGATATCGCGATCTTCACCGAAGGCGCGATTCGTCACACCGCGGTGATCCCGATTGCCGGTGATCAGGTGACCAACGACATCGCGATGGCGTTGCGCACTCCGACCCAGTACGCCGAAGAAATCAAGATTCGCTACGCCTGCGCCCTGGCCAAACTGGCCGGTGCCGGTGAAACCATCAAGGTTCCAAGTGTCGGTGATCGTCCGCCGCGCGAGCTGTCCCGTCAGGCCCTGGCCGAAGTGGTTGAGCCGCGTTACGACGAGCTGTTCACGTTGATTCAGGCTGAACTGCGTCGCAGCGGCTACGAAGACCTGATCCCGGCCGGCATCGTGCTGACCGGTGGTACTTCGAAGATGGAAGGCGCGGTTGAACTGGCCGAAGAGATTTTCCACATGCCGGTCCGCCTTGGCGTACCCCATGGCGTCAAAGGCCTCGACGATGTCGTGCGCAACCCGATTTATTCCACCGGTGTGGGCTTGCTGATGTACGGGCTGCAAAAGCAGTCCGACGGCGTGTCCTTTTCCGGGATCAGCAGCAGCCGGGACAGCTACAGCAGTGAGGAGGCCAAGACTCCACTGTTCGATCGTCTCAGAAGCTGGGTTCAGGGCAACTTCTAAAGATTTACAGCAAGACAGTTTCAAAGTGGCAGCAGTAGGCGAAAAAAACTAGAGAACTGAAAGGAGAGGGAAAATGTTCGAACTCGTAGACAACATCCCCGCTAGCCCGGTAATTAAAGTTATCGGTGTGGGCGGTGGCGGCGGCAACGCTGTCAACCATATGGTCAAGAGCAACATTGAAGGTGTGGAATTCATCTGCGCCAACACTGATGCCCAGGCGCTGAAAAGCATCGGCGCGCGGACCATCCTGCAACTGGGCACTGGCGTGACCAAAGGTCTGGGCGCTGGCGCCAATCCGGAAGTGGGCCGTCAGGCCGCTCTGGAAGACCGTGAGCGCATTGCCGAAGTGCTGCAGGGCACTAACATGGTGTTTATCACCACAGGCATGGGCGGTGGTACCGGTACCGGTGCTGCGCCAATCATTGCCGAAGTGGCCAAGGAAATGGGCATCCTCACCGTTGCGGTGGTGACGCGTCCGTTCCCGTTCGAAGGTCGCAAGCGTATGCAGATCGCCGATGAAGGCATCCGTCTGCTGTCCGAAAGCGTCGACTCGTTGATCACCATTCCCAACGAGAAGCTGCTGACCATCCTCGGTAAAGACGCAAGCCTTCTGTCGGCTTTTGCCAAGGCTGACGATGTATTGGCCGGTGCCGTTCGCGGTATCTCCGACATCATCAAACGTCCGGGCATGATCAACGTCGACTTCGCAGACGTGCGTACCGTGATGAGCGAAATGGGCATGGCGATGATGGGCACTGGCTGCGCCAGCGGTCCGAACCGTGCGCGTGAAGCGACGGAAGCGGCCATCCGCAACCCGTTGCTCGAAGACGTGAACCTGCAAGGTGCACGCGGCATTCTGGTGAATATCACCGCTGGTCCTGACCTGTCTCTGGGTGAGTACTCGGACGTTGGTAGCATCATCGAAGCCTTCGCTTCCGAGCACGCAATGGTCAAGGTCGGTACTGTTATCGATCCGGACATGCGCGACGAGCTGCACGTGACCGTGGTTGCCACAGGTCTGGGCGCAAAAATCGAGAAGCCTGTTAAGATCATCGACAATACCGTTCATACCTCCATGGCCGCTCAATCGCCAGCACCTTCGCGTCAGGAGATGCCGTCGGTGAACTACCGCGATCTGGACCGTCCAACCGTGATGCGCAACCAGGCTCAGGCCAGTGCTGCGACCGCGGCGAAGCTGAATCCGCAAGATGATCTGGACTATCTGGACATCCCGGCATTCCTGCGTCGCCAGGCCGATTGATGGAATGTATCAGGGGTATTAGGGTGATTGGTGTTCAGCAAAGGTCTGGTCTGCTATTATCGCCAGCCTTTGTTGATACCAGTTCGCAATTTGCGCTGAAGCGGCCCAAGCCATGATTAAACAACGCACCCTGAAAAATATTATCCGTGCCACAGGTGTAGGTCTGCACTCCGGGGAGAAGGTATACCTGACCCTCAAGCCTGCGCCTGTAGACACCGGCATTGTGTTTTGTCGTGCCGACCTGGACCCTGTGGTGCAGATTCCTGCTCGCGCGGAAAACGTTGGTGAAACCACTATGTCGACCACACTGGTCAGCGGTGACACCAAAGTGGATACGGTGGAGCACTTGCTCTCGGCCATGGCTGGCCTGGGCATCGATAACGCCTACGTCGAGCTCTCCGCGTCCGAAGTCCCGATCATGGATGGTAGCGCTGGACCCTTCGTATTCCTGATTCAATCTGCCGGCCTGGAAGAACAGGACGCAGCTAAAAAGTTCATCCGTATCCTGCGTGAAGTGACAGTGGAAGACGGCGACAAGCGCGCCACTTTCGTCCCTTTCGAAGGCTTCAAAGTGAGCTTTGAGATCGATTTCGATCACCCGGTGTTCCGTGACCGCATTCAAAGTGCCAGCGTGGATTTTTCCAGCACTTCGTTCGTAAAAGAAGTCAGCCGCGCCCGGACCTTTGGTTTCATGAGTGATATCGAGTACCTGCGCAAGCACAACCTCGCACTCGGCGGTAGCGTTGAAAACGCCATCGTGGTCGATGCGGATGGTGTACTGAACGAAGACGGCCTTCGCTATGAAGACGAATTCGTGAAGCACAAGATCCTCGATGCAATTGGTGACCTCTACCTGCTGGGCAATAGCCTGATAGGTGAGTTCCGTGGTTTCAAGTCGGGGCATGCACTGAACAACCAGCTTCTGCGCAAATTGATTGAGCAGAAAGATGCGTGGGAAGTCGTGACCTTCGAAGATGCCAGCACTGCACCGATCTCTTACATGCGTCCCGTTGCGGCCGTGTAAGTAATACTCTCTTTCTTTAGTTTTTAGAGGCTGCCTTCGGGTGGCCTTTTTTTATTCCTGCTGGAAAATGGCTGTCTCTATTTTTGGCGGCGCCTATCAGGACGCCATCGCGAGCAAGCTCGGCTCCTACAGGTCTCGTAGGAGCCGAGCTTGCTCGCGATGAGGCCGGTATTCACAACGTGGATTTCAGCCTGCAACCACCCGATTCCGCCCACTGTATTTGGCCTGATAGAGCGCTTTGTCGGCTGCGAAAATCAGTGTTTCCGGGCTTCCCTCTTGCGCGCCTGACCAGATGCTGAGACCGATGCTGACGGTGATGGGCGAGTCCTGCGCGTTGACGAGTTCATCTTGTTCAATGGCCGCGCGGATGTTCTCGGCAATGCGCGCCGCGCCGTCGCCTTCAGTGTCCGGCAGCACCACTGCAAACTCTTCGCCGCCATAGCGGGCAGCCAGATCGCCGGGGCGGCGTATGTTGCTTTTGATCACTCTGGCCACGGCAGTCAGGGCTTCGTCGCCAAGTTGATGACCGTGTTTATCGTTGAAGGCCTTGAAGTGGTCGACATCGATCATGAGCAGTGACAACGCGTGGCCCGAACGTTGGGCTCGGGCCCATTCGAGGTTGAGTGTCTGGTCCAGGGTTCTGCGGTTGGCCAGCCCCGTCAAACCGTCGGTTGCCGCTAGTTGCTCCAGCTCCTGCTCGGCACTGTGCCGGCGTCGCAATTCGAGGCACAGTAGCCAGGTCAGCCAGAGCAGGCCGATGCACAGCACGCCAGTGGCAAAGCTTGTCAGCACCGCTGTGCGCTTCCAAGAGGCAAATACCTCGTCGGTCGAGAGCGCTACCACAACGATTAACGGCAAATTGCCGACCCTGGAAAAGGTGTAAAGCCGCTGTGTGCGATCGCGGCTCGACTCACTGCTGAAGCTGCCATTACCTTCACGCAGAATGCGCATGAAGTTAGGCCGGTTACTGAAGTCCTTGCCGATCAGGTCATCAGCCAGTAGCGGTTCCTGGGCGAGTAGAAAACCGTCGGTGCTGATCAGATTGACCGAGCTGTCACGGTCGATACTCAAACTCCGGAACAGCTGATTGAAGTAGCTCAGGCGCATGGCCGCTTCGGCGATACCCAGGAACTCGCCGGTTTGCGACGAGATGCGGCGGCTGAAACTGATGCGCCAGTCGTGATCGTTGCGTCTGGCCCGGAATGGCCGGCTGATAAACATCCCGCTATCAGGATTTTGTACGTGGGACTGGAAATACTCGCGGTCGGCGAAGTTTCCCGTCCGCGGTTCGACTGACGCCGAGTCGGCGAGCACGTCGCCATGTTTATCGAGTAACAGAATATCGCCCTTATGAGGGGCGGCGATTGCTCGATCGAACAACACCAGATGGCGTATTTGCGGGGAAACCAGCGTGAGGTCTGTGCGCTGCGAAGCGGAGATCAATCCCTGCAAGGACAGGTCATAGAGCTCGACATTGTGCAGCACGTCGGCGTCGATCAACTGCACGATATTGGAGGCAGCACGGGTCGCGGACAGTTGGGCACTGCCATGTTCACGGATCAGCAGAAAGGTCACGATACTCAGAATGGCGATTACCGTCAGCGAACTGCCAAAAATCAGAATCCACTCCGGCTGGCTGACGGGGGACGGGCGCAGGGATGTCGCACTACTCACACTCATGGTTCTGACTTCTGCTGTCTCGACGGTATTAAAGGTGTTGCAAGGGAAGCGGGCAGAGTGACAGAGACCGGTTGCTTCTATGACGCCTGTATAAATCCCGGGCATAAAAAAGGCCAGCAAAACGTGCTGGCCTTCTGCTTGTCCAAGCTTAGAACACATTCAGCGGGTAATCGACGATCACCCGGTATTCATTGGTGTCTTGGACCCTTTCGACGAAAACTTCGGTTGAATCGTCTATTGCGTGATCGTTTGGGCGATAGTTGCAAAAAATGCAATGAATAGAGGGATGAACTTGAGTGAAAAACTAGCGTGAGGTAGAACTCACGTGATCGCTAACGGCAGTTACTATTGTGAAAGTCCACGTGTTTACGATTAGGGGAGACGAAGCAGTTCGGGTGTTTTACACAACGAAAAAAAGCCGCTGATAGCAGCGGCTTTGAAGACAACTTCTCAGGGGAAGAGCCCTGAAGAGTGTCGAGGGAAACGGATCAGTAGTGCTGATCAGCTGTCTTTTTCAGCCCGCGGTTGCGGCTGATTAGCTGATGTTTGCTGGGGCTGCGCAGCGTTTTGTGCTTTGGCGGTCATTTCGTTCCGGGACTTCTCGTAGGCGTCGGTACGCGCGGCATTTTGCGCGACGAAGGCTGGCGACTCTGAAGCCATGGCGAATGGCGAGAGGAACAAAGAGGACAAAACGAAAGCGCTGGCAATACCCATAGTGTTGGACATCTTGAAGACCTTCTTGCAGAGCAAGTGATAGTTGGTGCGGCAAAAGTAACGGTCTTGAGTGTCGGGAAAAAGAGCGGATTGCATAAAGGACTTTTGCTTCTACGGTAATAGTTGCGTGATTCCTGTGGCGAGGGGGCTGTGTTGATGAGAGGACTAAACCGGCAGATAGATCCCGAAGGTATTCATCCCGCCGTCACTGCGCACAAACACATCGCCGCCATGCATCAGCGCAATGGCCTTGACGATGGCCAGACCCAGGCCGTGGTTGGCGCCGCTGTTGCTGCGTGAGGCGTCGACCCGATAGAAGCGTTCGAACAACCGCGACAGGTGCTCGCGGGCGATGGCTTCGCCCGACGCAGATGAGCTTTCTCGATCTGCACATGGGCGTCGCCGCTGACTTCGACTTTCACCTGTGCGTCTTCAAGGATGAAGTCCAGGTAATCCAGGGTGGTGGCGACTTCATCTGCCAGCGACGTCGAGGTGAGCATAGTGGCTTTGCTGCCCTGATCGGCGCTGGCCAGAAACAGCATGTCATTGATGATCGACCTCAGTCGCTCAAGCTCTTCGAGGTTTGATTGCAGGACTTCGAAGTAGTGCTCGGCCGAACGCCCGCGAGTCAGTGCGACCTGGGTCTGGCCGATCAGGTTGGTCAGCGGCGAACGCAGTTCATGGGCCACGTCGGCATTGAACGATTCAAGGCGTGAATAGGCTTGTTCCACCCGCTCCAGGGTCGAGTTGAAGGCGCTGACGAATTGATTGAGCTCTGGCGGCAGCGGTGACAGTTGCAGGCGTCCGGAGAGCAGCGGCGGGGCCAGGCGCTGAGCTTCCTGCGAGAGTTTGATCAGCGGTTTCAAACCGATCCGCGCCACCCAGTAACCCAAGGCTGAGGCGAGTAATACACCGATAATGGCCAGACTGATCAGGGCGGTCAGCAAGCGATGCTGGGTCTCGAAAAAGGTCTGCGTGTCGATGCCAATCAGAAAGCGTAGCGGCGGTCGTTGGTCTTTGGCCGGCAGTTGGCTGACCAGCACTTTTAGCGGATACGGATGGTCTGGCAGGGTCAGGTCGCGCTTACCCAACGGACCTTGGGCGAAGGCGCGGACTTGCGCATCCGGGGCGCCATATTCATAACCGGCGTCACCGCTGATTACCCAGAAACGGATGCGTTTGTCTTCTTCGCTGAGCAGATTGAGTTTGGCGGTGATCTTTACCCAATGCTCGGGTGTGCCATCGCGGTTGAGGGCGGATTCGAGCACGCTGTAACGCGCAACCAATTCGGCTTCGGGCAGAAGGCCCAGGCCTTTGTCGACTTGTTGATAAAGCGCCCAACCAATCAGCAGGAACACCAGCAAAGCCACCAGGGTGAACATGCTGCTCAGGCGTAACGCAATGGAGTTAGACACCGCGGCTCTCCAGCACATAGCCCATGCCGCGAATGGTGTGCAGCAGTTTCTCTTCGAACGGCCCGTCGAGCTTGGCCCGCAGGCGTTTGATCGCAACTTCGACGACATTCGCGTCGCTGTCGAAATTGATGTCCCAGACCATCTCTGCAATGGCGGTTTTCGAGAGGATTTCGCCTTGGCGCCGGGCCAGCACGCTGAGCAGCGAAAACTCCTTGGCGGTCAGGTCCAGCCGAGTACCGGCCCGGCTGGCCTTGCGGCTGATCAAATCTATCCACAGGTCGGCGATGCTGATCTGCACGGGTTCATGACCGCCGCTGCGGCGGGTCAATGCTTGCAGGCGCGCGACCAGTTCAAGAAAGGAAAAGGGTTTACCCAAATAGTCATCGGCACCGTCGCGCAGGCCCTTGATTCGGTCTTCGACGCGCTCGCGGGCGGTGAGCATGATCACCGGGGTTTGTTTGCGCGCACGCAAGGCGCGCAACACGCCAAAGCCGTCGAGACCCGGCAGCATCACATCCAGCACGATCACCGCATAGTCGCTTTCCAGCGCCAGGTGCAGACCTTCGACACCATCCCGGGCCAGGTCCACGGTGTAGCCTTGTTCGGTCAAACCACGGTGCAGGTAATCCGCGGTTTTTTCTTCGTCTTCAATAATCAGAACGCGCATGACCCCGCCTCAGTAAGTGGTCGCCAGCCCCGGGGCTGGTTTGGGCCGATGGAATAGCCGCTCAAGCCACAAGTATATGACCGGAGTGCTGAACAGGGTCAGCGCCTGGCTTACCAGCAGCCCGCCAACTACCGCGATCCCGAGCGGCTGGCGCAGTTCGGCGCCGGTGCCATAACCGAGCATCAGCGGCAACGCGCCGAGCAGCGCGGCGAGGGTGGTCATGATGATGGGCCGGAACCGGGTGAGACAGGCCTGGTAAATAGCTTCTTCCGGTGCCAGCCCACCTTTGCGCTGGGCGTCGAGGGCGAAGTCGATCATCAGAATGCCGTTCTTCTTGACGATCCCGATCAGCAGCACCAGACCAATCAACGCCATGACCGAGAAGTCCTGACCACAGATCCACAGCATCAGCAGGGCACCAAGACCGGCCGACGGCAGGGTCGAGATGATCGTCAGTGGATGCACGAAGCTCTCATAGAGCACGCCAAGAATGATGTAGACCGCCACCAGCGCCGCCAGAATCAGCCACGGTTGGCTGGCCAGCGAGCTCTGGAACGCCTGGGCTGCGCCCTGGAAATTGCCGATGATCGAGGCGGGCATGCCGAGCTCGTTCTTCGCCTGATTGAGCGCGATCACCGCATCACCCAATGCCACGCCGGGGGCGAGGTTGAACGATAGGTTTGCGGCCGGGAACATCCCGTCATGGGCGATGGACAGCGGCCCGACGGTGGGCGGATCGACCTTGGCCAGCGCCGACAAGGGCACCATCTCGCCGCTGAGGGGGGAGCGCAGGTAGAAGTAATTCAGGCTTTCGGCCTTGCCGCGCTGCTTGGCGTCGAGTTCGAGGATCACATTGTACTGGTTGATTTCGGTCTGGAATTCGTTGACCTGACGCTGGCCAAAAGCGTCGTAAAGCGCTTCGTCGACATCGGTGGCGCTCAGGCCAAAACGCGCCGCGGCGCTGCGGTCGATGCTGATGTGGGTAATGCTGCCACCCAGTTGCAAGTCGTTGGAAATATCACGGAACACCGGGTTGGCCCGCAGTTTTTCCGTCAGGCGCTGGGTCCAGGTGTTGAGGGTCGGCCCGTCGTTACTCTTGAGTACGTATTGGTATTGGCTGCGGCTCGGCCCGGAGCTGAGGTTGATGTCCTGGCCTGCCCGCAGGTAGAGCACGATGCCCGGGATTGTGGCCAGTTGCGGGCGGATCCGGTCGATGAACTGGCTGGCGCTAACGTCGCGCTGGCCGCGGTCTTTCAAGGCGATCCAGAAACGGCCATTGGCAATGGTCTGGTTGCTGCCGGTCACGCCCACGGAATGGGAGAAGGACTGCACTGCCGGGTCCGCGCTGACGATTTTCGCCAGCGCCAGGTGTTTGGCCACCATGTCCGGGTAGGACACGTCGGCGGCGGCTTCAGTGGTGCCGAGCACGAAACCGGTGTCTTGCACCGGGAAGAAACCTTTGGGAATGATCACGTAGCCGACGATTGCCATGGCGAACGTCAGGCCGAAAATCCCGAGCATCAGCCGTTGGTGGGCGAGGGCGAGACGCAGGGTTTTTTCGTAGCGCGCCAGCAATCGTTCACCGAAGCCGGGCTTGGCATGGGCATCATGGACTGGCGCGCGCATGAATTTCGCGGCCAGGGTCGGCGCCAGGGTCAGTGACACCACCACCGAAATCAGAATGGTCGAGGTCGTGGTCAGGGCGAATTCCTTGAACAGCCGGCCGACCACACCGCCCATGAACAGCAACGGGATAAACGCCGCCACCAGCGAGAAACTGATGGAGACCACCGTAAACCCGATCTCGCCGGCGCCCTTGATCGCTGCCTCGCGCATGCCGTCGCCGGCCTCGAGGTGGCGGTGAATGTTCTCCACGACAACGATCGCATCGTCCACCACAAAGCCCACGGCGACCACGATCGCCACCAGGGTCAGGTTGTTCAGGCTGAAACCCATCACGTACATCAGGGCTAAACTGGCGATCAGCGACACGCCGAGCACGCTGGAAACAATCATCGTCGCCGACCACTGGCGCAAGAACAGCGCCATCACCGCGATAACCAGTAACACCGCGATCAGCAACGTGATCTCCACCTCATGCAGCGAGGCGCGGATGGTCTTGGTCCGGTCCGAGAGCACGGTCACTTGCACCGAGGCCGGGAGCATGGCTTGCAGTCTCGGTAGCTCGGCCTGGATGCGGTCGACGGTCTCGACGATGTTGGCGCCGGGCTGACGGAAGACCACCAGGTTCAACCCTGATTCATCACCGGACCAGGCCTGAACGTAGGCGTTTTCCGAGCCGTTGATCACCCGCGCGACATCTTTGAGGTGAACCGGTGCACGGTCCTTGTAGGAGACGATCAACTGCCCGTACTCCTCGGGGTGAAACAGCTGGTCGTTGGTCGACAGCGTGGAAATGCTCGACGGGCCGTACAGCGCGCCCTTGGCCAGATTCAAGCTAGCCTGCTGCAGGGCCACCCGGATGTCGGCCAGGGTCAGACCGATGGCTGCCAGTTTGTCTGGCGCCACCTGGACGCGGATGGCCGGGCGTTGCTGGCCAGTGATGTAGATCTGACCGACCCCGTCGACCTGGCTGAGCTGTCGCGCCAGCAGGGTTTCCACATAGTCGCTGAGTTCGGTACCGGGCATCTGCGTCGAGCTGATGGCGAGGATCAGAACCGGGCTGTCGGCCGGGTTGACCTTCCTCCAGGTCGGCAGGCTCGGCATGTCTTTGGGCAGCTTGCCGGAGGCGGTGTTGATCGCCGCCTGAACTTCCTGGGCAGCGGTGTCGATGCTTTTACTGAGGGTGAATTGCAGCGTCAGGTTGGTGGAGCCCAAGGCACTGCTGGACGTCATTTGGGTCATGCCGGGGATGGCACTGAACTGGACTTCCAGCGGCGTGGCCACCGAAGAAGCCATGGTGTCCGGGCTGGCGCCAGGCAACTGCGCGGTGACCTGGATAGTCGGGAATTCCGCTTCCGGCAACGGAGCGATGGGCAGTCGCGGGAAGGCGATCAGCCCCAGCAGCACCAGAGCAAAAGTCAGCAGAAGGGTAGAGACCGGGTGGTCGATGCACCAGGCCGAAACCGAGCCATGGCCCTTCATGGTTGCGGCTCCGTTTTCGCTGTTTGAACGGTCTGTGGCGGGTCACTGAGTACCTGGATACGCGAACCGGCCTTGAGCCGCGATTGGCCGTCGCTCACCAGCACATCACCGGCCTGTACGCCTTTGATGATGTTCAGGCCAGTGTCCTGATAGACCATTTGCACGGGCACCACTTCCACTTTGTCGTCTTTGACCCGGTAGACAAAATGCTGATCGAGCCCACGCTGCACCACGGTCGGCGGTACCACCAAGACATCTTTGTCGAGGGCAGTCTGGATCTTGATGGTCACCAATTGCCCCGGCCAGAGCTTTTGCCCGGTGTTGCTGAATTCGGCCTTGGCGCGGATGGTGCCGGTGTTGGCGTTGATCTGGTTGTCGATCAGGGTCAAGTGACCTTCGCCGAGCAGATCGCCGGTTGCGCCGTCGGTGTCGGCGCCCATATAAGCGTTGACCTGGGCCTGGGTCTGGGCGCTGATCAGTCGTTGCAGGGTTGGCAGCATGTGTTGCGGCAGGGAGAACTCGACCGCGATCGGGTCGATCTGGGTCACCGAGAACAAGCCCTGTGTATCGCTCATGCGCAGGAAATTGCCTTCGTCGACCGTACGAATGCCGACCCGCCCAGT
>JAPLSD010000050.1 GCA_026398835.1 Pseudomonas sp. | reverse complement strand
TGGGCGAAAGCGCTCCGCTTGGGTGCTGGCCTGGTTGAAGTCGACGATGTCCTGGATGCTCATTGTTTTTATTCCCGGTGATTTCGGCGCGAGTGGCTGGAAAGCCCAAAGTCTATGTTTATTAAAATGAACATCGCAAGGTAGTTTGACGGCATTTTGTCAAATATATTGAAACTTGAGGTGCCGCTGGTTTAGGGTGGCAAGTGCCTTGGGCCGAAGTGTAGGCTGGCCGGGCAGAATTCTTGAGGGTGCCTGCGTAGAACGCGTGGCGCTTGTATTCAATAAGAGGAGGACACTCGTATGACCACCCTGACTCGTGCTGACTGGGAACAACGCGCCCGCGATCTGAAGGTCGAAGGCCGTGCTTATATCAATGGCGAATACACCGATGCGGTCTCCAGCGAGACGTTCGAGTGCATCAGCCCGGTCGATGGCCGTCTGCTGGGCAAGATCGCCAGCTGTGACGCCGCCGACGCCCAGCGCGCAGTAGAGAATGCCCGCGCTACGTTCAATTCCGGTGTCTGGTCGCGTCTAGCGCCGAGCAAACGCAAATCCACCATGATTCGCTTCGCCGGCCTGCTGAAAAAGCACGCCGAGGAGCTGGCGCTGCTTGAAACCCTCGACATGGGCAAGCCGATCAGCGACTCCCTGGGTATCGACGTTCCGGGCGCAGCGCAAGCGCTGAGCTGGAGTGGCGAGGCCATCGACAAAATCTACGATGAAGTCGCTGCCACGCCGCACGATCAGCTGGGTCTGGTGACCCGTGAGCCGGTGGGTGTTGTCGCGGCCATCGTGCCGTGGAACTTCCCGTTGATGATGGCCTGCTGGAAGCTCGGCCCGGCGTTGTCCACGGGTAACTCGGTGATTCTCAAGCCGTCCGAAAAATCGCCGCTGACTGCCATCCGCCTCGCGGCACTGGCCGTTGAAGCCGGCATCCCGGCTGGTGTGCTGAACGTACTGCCTGGCTACGGTCATACCGTCGGCAAGGCGCTTGCGTTGCACATGGACGTCGACACGCTGGTGTTCACCGGTTCGACCAAGATCGCCAAGCAGTTGCTGATCTACTCCGGCGAATCGAACATGAAGCGCGTTTGGCTCGAAGCCGGTGGCAAGAGCCCGAACATCGTGTTTGCCGATGCTCCAGACCTGCAAGCAGCCGCCGAAGCCGCGGCCGGTGCCATTGCCTTCAACCAGGGCGAAGTCTGCACCGCCGGTTCGCGTCTGCTGGTCGAGCGTTCGATCAAGGACAGCTTCCTGCCATTGGTGATCGAAGCCCTCAAAGGCTGGAAACCTGGTAATCCGCTGGACCCGGCGACCAACGTCGGTGCGCTGGTGGATGCTCAGCAGATGAACACTGTGCTGTCCTACATCGAAGCTGGTCACACCGGTGGCGCCAAGCTGGTAGCCGGCGGCAAGCGCATCCTGCAGGAAACCGGCGGCACCTACGTCGAGCCGACGATTTTCGACGGCGTCAGCAACGCGATGAAAATCGCTCAGGAAGAAATCTTTGGTCCGGTGCTGTCAGTCATCGCTTTCGACACAGTGGAAGAAGCCATTCAAATCGCCAACGACACGCCGTATGGCCTGGCTGCAGCGGTGTGGACAGCCAATATTTCCAAGGCTCACCTGACTGCCAAAGCGCTGCGTGCCGGTAGCGTCTGGATCAACCAGTACGATGGCGGCGACATGACCGCACCGTTTGGTGGCTTCAAGCAATCAGGCAACGGTCGTGACAAGTCGCTGCACGCGTTCGACAAGTACACCGAGCTGAAGGCGACCTGGATCAAGTTGTAACCCCTGTAGGAGCGAGCTTGCTCGCGATGGGCATCACACTCAGCATTGATGTGACTGTCAGACCGCTATCGCGAGCAAGCTCGCTCCTACATTATTAAATCCAACTCGCAGCCGGGCTTTCCTCAAGGGAAGCCCGGCTGTGTTGCATCAGCTTTCCGAAAACAATAATCCACAGGAGCGTGGAAATGCGTTGGGCGACTTATTTCGCCGTATTGGCGTCTGTCCTCAGTGTCGGCCTGGCACTGGGCGGCGCGTTTCGGTACGGCTGATTCTGATCGGCGAGCGCTACCGTGATGATGCGCTGGTCCGCGCCAACGCCCACATCGCACAGCTGTGGGGCATTGGTTGCCTGATCGGGCCGCTGGCGGCAGGGGCGGGTGGCCAATGGATCAGCGGGCATGCCTTGCTGCTGTTGATGGCGGCCGGTGCTTTCGGATTGGTGATTCTTGTGTCGCGGCAGGGCGCTTTCGGTGCAGTTACCGAGGCGGTTTAAAGCATCCGCTCCAGGCCAACGGTGGTGCTGAACCAGGCGGTAAAGTGCCGCCACCAGCTCCCGGGTTCACGGGTCAGGGTATGCGGTTGCTGGTTGTCTTCAGTGACCCAGACCACCTGGCCATTCTCCAGCCAGGCCTGATAACTCAGGGCCGGCGCCATACCTTGCAGGGCCAGCGCGCGG
>JAPLSD010000413.1 GCA_026398835.1 Pseudomonas sp. | reverse complement strand
TTTCCAATGCCCCAAGAAACTGACGCCCCAAGACCTCGGCATCGCCCACCTGGTCGATTGACAGCCAATACAAACCGCCTTGATGCAATAGCATCTGCTCATCGCGCAAATACCGGATAGATAAAGTGACCTGACTCACGCACGTATCCCTTCCCTTCCAAACCACTAAAGGGCCTGCGATCCGTGGCTACCGAGTATGTTCTATCAGCAGAAAAGGGCCGCTGTTCTGATGTCAGAATAGTATTGGCCGCCTTTACGAAGACGATCATTTAGAGCCGTCCGACCAGCGGCAATTAATGACTTAGTTGTTGATTTATATAGAGCAACCGACCCGGCAAAGTTTCGATTTTGCTCTATACTTTTTGTCTGTATTTTTGGTCTTCAAAGATATGGCCGGACGCTTTCTTAAACCCGGCGGCAATCAAACATGAGCTTCATCCTATTGAACCTGCCAGGCCCGCCCATCAGTGAACCTGGCATCGGTTCGTACTCAGCCAGGCGTACCTGAGCCATTGTTACCGGCAATCTCCGGATCATCTGGTGATGCGTCGTCGACGCGCACCTCACTCTCTGGCAAGTCTTCCTCCTCGAGATCGACATTGGTTTTCTTGCGCTCCGGGTCCCGCGGATCGATCGGAGCCGAGAGTGGATATTCTGGCGTTGTGTCTGTATCAGGACGTTCTCGTTTGTTAGTCATGAACACCTCTCTTTAGACCTGAACATTCAATTGATGGCCAGTACTAACGCTAACCCAGCATTTGACTCAACACCGCACGCAACTTGCCAGGTTTCACGGGTTTGTTCAGTAACGGAGCACCCAGTTTTTGCAAAGAGCGTCGACACTGGCCGCTACGGTCCGCCGTGATGATGACTGCCGGGATCGGCTGGGCAAAATGTTCGCGCAGGTGCCTGACCACCTCACACCCGATCACCCCGTGATCCAGGTGAAAGTCCGCCAGAATCAGTTCCGGTGCCAGCCCTTGCAAGGCCTCCAGGGCGCCAACCTCATCAGTCGCGGTCACCACCTCGCAGCCCCATTGCCCGAGCAACGCGCTCATGCTTTCGAGGATGCTCAGCTCGTTGTCCAGCACCAGCAGGCGTCGGCCTGGTAAGGGATTGCCCGCGCCAGACTGCGGCGCTGCCTGGCTGATGGGCAGCGGCACCTCGCTGGAAATCGGCACGTCGATGCTGAACATCGAACCGCGTCCCGGCAGTGAGTGAACCTGAACCCGATAACCGAGAATTTTCGCGATGCGCTCGACAATCGCCAGCCCCAGGCCCACCCCCTTGCGGTCGGCGGCGCGACCAACGTCCAGCTGGTTGAACTCCAGGAAGATGGAATCCAGCCGGTCTGCGGCGATTCCCCGCCCGGTGTCCCAGACTTCCAGGCGCAGGCAGTTGCCCCGCCGTCTGGTGCCCAGCAAAATGCTGCCCTGATCGGTGTAGCGGCAGGCGTTGCTAAGGAAGTTGCGCATGATCCGGGTCATCAGCCGCAAGTCGGTGTGCACGGCAAAATCGCCCATGTGCACCCGCAGATTCAAACCGGCCGCCTCGGCGACCGACTGGAACTCCGAGACCAGCGGCGCAAGCAATTCATCGAGGCGGTACAGCGCGATGTCCGGTTTGACCGCAGCCTGATCGAGTTTGGAGATATCCAGCAGGTCGGTGAGCAAGTCCTCGGCCCCTTCCAGCGCCTGATGGGTGCGCTCGACCAGTACCTGTTCGACGTCCGGCAAGTTCCGCTCGCGCAGCGTGGAAATCAGCAAGCGTGCGGCGTTCAGGGGTTGCAGCAAGTCATGGCTGGCGGCGGCGAGGTATTTGTCCTTGCTGCGGTTGGCAGCCTGGGCCGCGTCACGGGCATCACGCAACGCCCGCTCGATCTGTTCGCGCTGGGCGATTTGCTGTTGCAGGTTACGGTTGGCTTCCAGCAACTCATCGGTGCGTGCCGTGACCCGTTGTTCCAGTTCATCATTGAGCTGTTGCAAACGTTGCTGGGCCAGTTTGCGTTCGGTGATATCGGTGACAAAGCCTTCTACCAGCCCATCCTGATCCGGTTTGAGCAGCAGGTTCATCAGTACATCGAGGCAACTGCCGTCCTTGCGTCGCAGTTGGGTTTCATAGCCAATCAGGCTGCGCTGGAGCTGTAGTTTCTCGCCGATCGCTTGCAACTCGATAGCACCGCCGACAAACAGATTACCGGCCAGATCAGCCAGTGAGAACAACACCTCCTGAGGATCTTCGTAACCGAGCATCCGCGCCAGTGCCGGGTTGGCGGCGCGCATGCCTTCTTGCAGGCTGGCCTGGAAAATACCGTGCACCGCGTGCTCGAACAGCCATTTATAGCGGTTGCGCTCGGTCTCCAGATCATTGAGGCGCGCCGCTAACTCCGGGTAATGACTCTTGCGCGCCGAATGGCTGCCCAGCCCCAACAGGCCGGCAAGGGCACGCTGTTGCTCTTCAGAGGGCTTCGCCATAGACAACCTCGACGTCACGCTGGCTCGACTCGCGCGGGTTGGTGAGGATGCACGGGTCATCCATCGCATGCTGCGAGAGGAACGGAATATCGGCCATGCTGACGCCATGCAAACCGAGGGTTTCGTGGAAACCGATGGCGTGCTTGAGGGCGATCAGATGCTCCACCAGCCGCCCACAGATCTGCCGATGATTGAGACCACGACAGTCGATGCCGAACGTCTCGGCAATCACCTTGAAACGGTCCGGGGCCGAGTTGTAGTTGAACGCCACTACATGTTCTACCAGCACCGCGTTACACAGCCCATGAGGCAAATCAAGAAACCCGCCCAGGCTGTGGGACATGGCGTGCACCGCACCGAGAATCGCGTTGGAGAACGCCAGACCGGCCTGCATGCTGCCGAGCATGATTTTTTCCCGCAACGCGATATCCGTTGGGTTGGCGATCATTTGCACCAGATTGCCGTTGATCAGGCGCATCGCTTCCAGCGCATGGGGATCGGTCAACGGCCCGTGACCTGTGGAAACGAAGGCTTCAATGGCATGCACCAGGGCGTCGATGCCGGTACAGGCGGACAGGAACGGGTCCATGCTCAGAGTGGTTTGCGGGTCGATCAACGACACGTCCGGCACCACCGCTTTGCTGACGATGGAAAACTTCATCCGTTCCTGTTGATTGGAAATGATCACGAATTGCGAGACGTCGGCTGAGGTGCCGGCGGTGGTTGGAATCAGAATCAGCGGCGGGCTCGGCACCCGAATGGTGTCCACGCCTTCGAAATCAAGAATGCTGCGTCCGTGAGCGACAACGATGCCGATGCCTTTGCCGCAGTCCATCGGGCTGCCGCCACCGACCGCGACGATCACATCGCAGTGATTTTCCCGGTACATTTCGGCGCCCAGCATCACCTCCTCCACCCTCGGGTTGGGCGAAACGGCGCTATACAGGCAGTATTCGATACCTTGGGCTTGCAGGCTGGCTTCGACATCGGCGACCCAGCCGGCGGCGATCACCCCGGGATCACTGACCACCAGGACCTTGCGTGCGCCGAAGGTTTTTGCGCAGTTGCCAACGTTATGTCGGCAACCGGCACCAAAGATGATTTCAGGGGAAACGAATTTACGCAGCTGGCTGAGGTTCTGGCTCACTGGAAAGCCTTTTTATTGTTTTAGAGATAAAAGCCAGCCTAAAGCATCTTGTTACGAATGCAATGAGACCAATGGGTAGAGGCGCTTCAGCGCTTGTATCTGCCATAGGTAATTTTGGTGCCGAAAAAAGCCCCTTGCAGTAACAACCCGCAGGCCAACACGTCGATCGCCAAACAGATCAGGATTAACGCCAGACCGGTATCCGACAGGCTGGCGATCAGCAGTTTTACACTCATCACACACCACACCACTGTCGTGCGCACCCCATGCCGGGCCGCCAACCGAACATCGTTGCTGCCGGTTTCGGACAGGTGGATATATTCCATCAAGCCCGTTATCAGAGCGAATACGCCAGTCGCTACGCCGGCGGCGGTGGCGCCCAGCGCAAGTCCCCACCACAGTGGCGCTGCGTGCCAGAGCGCAAGCCCATCGAAGAACGGGACGCTGAGCCAGAACACCAGAGGAAAATGCACCAGCATGGGATGCAGAGGCAGACCCAAAAAGTGTCGGGGCCAGCGCATGGTGCCACCCTCAGTCGATATATGGCTCTTGGCAGGTTAGTTGAGCGCCATCAAGACAGCAAAAGGCGCTGCGCTGACGACTGGACAACACTGGAACTGCTGGATCCAGGCAGCCGTCTACAATTGAGAAGGCAGCAGAACTGCGACGGACTCCGCATTCAGATACCTCTGTAGCACTGACCGGCCCAGCTTATGCAGAACAAACCGCCGCCACCGACGTTTGACTACCATGACTTGTTCGAGCGCGTACCGATTGGTTACGTGCTGCTGGACGCCTCGGGCTGCATTTGCAAGATCAACCAGACCGGCGCAGCACTGTTGGGCTGGGACTCCGCATGGCTGACAGGCGAACCGTTCGCACGCTGGGTGGTCA
>JAPLSD010000564.1 GCA_026398835.1 Pseudomonas sp. | reverse complement strand
CTTCGGAACCATCGTCAAGCGCAAGACCAAGCACATCTATGTCGGTAACTGGTTCTACGGTGCCTTCATCGTTGTGACGGCCATGCTGCACATCGTCAACCACGCTTCCCTGCCGGTCAGTTTCTTCAAGTCCTACTCGGCCTACGCCGGTGCGACTGACGCGATGATCCAGTGGTGGTACGGCCACAACGCCGTGGGTTTCTTCCTGACCACTGGCTTCCTGGGGATGATGTACTACTTCGTTCCGAAGCAGGCCGAGCGTCCGATCTACTCCTATCGTCTGTCGATCGTGCACTTCTGGGCACTGATCACTTTGTACATCTGGGCAGGTCCACACCACTTGCACTACACCGCTCTGCCGGACTGGGCTCAGTCTTTGGGCATGGCGATGTCGATCATCCTGCTGGCTCCAAGCTGGGGCGGCATGATCAACGGCATGATGACCCTGTCGGGCGCCTGGCATAAGCTGCGCACCGACCCTATCCTGCGCTTTCTGGTCGTCTCCCTGGCGTTCTACGGCATGTCGACGTTTGAAGGCCCGATGATGGCCATCAAGACCGTCAACTCGCTGTCTCACTACACTGACTGGACCATCGGCCACGTACACGCCGGTGCTTTGGGCTGGGTTGCGATGATTTCGATCGGCGCCATCTACCACATGATTCCGAAACTCTTCGGTCGTGCGCAGATGCACAGCGTCGGCCTGATCAATACTCACTTCTGGCTCGCGACCATCGGTACCGTGCTCTACATCGCTTCGATGTGGGTCAACGGCATCACCCAGGGTCTGATGTGGCGTGCAATCAACGATGACGGCACCCTCACCTACTCCTTCGTCGAAGCGCTGCAAGCCAGCCATCCTGGTTTCATTGTTCGTGCCCTGGGCGGTGCGTTCTTTGCCAGCGGCATGCTGTTCATGGCGTACAACGTGTTCCGTACCGTACGCGCCTCGAACCCGGCTGAAGCTGAAGCCGCCGCTCAGATTGCTGTAGTTGGAGCTCACTGATGAAGCATGAAGCAGTCGAGAAGAATATTGGCCTGCTGGCCTTCTTCATGGTCATCGCCGTCAGCATCGGCGGCCTGACCCAGATCGTTCCGCTGTTTTTCCAGGACGTAACGAACAAGCCGGTTGAAGGCATGAAGCCGCGCCCGGCGCTGGAACTTGAAGGCCGTGACATTTTCATCGCCAACGGTTGTGTCGGCTGCCACTCGCAGATGATCCGTCCGTTCCGCGCTGAAACCGAACGCTATGGCCACTACTCGGTTGCCGGTGAAAGCGTCTGGGACCACCCGTTCCTGTGGGGTTCCAAGCGTACCGGTCCGGACCTGGCCCGAGTCGGCGGTCGTTACTCCGATGACTGGCAGCGTGCGCACTTGTACAACCCGCGCAACGTCGTGCCTGAGTCGAAAATGCCGGCTTACCCGTTCCTCGTGGAAAACAAGCTCGACGGCAAAGACACCGCGAAGAAAATGGAAGTCTTGCGCACGCTCGGCGTCCCTTACACCGACGAAGACATCGCCGGCGCCAAGGATGCTGTGAAGGGCAAAACCGAAATGGACGCGCTGGTGGCCTATCTGCAAGGCCTGGGCACCATCATCAAAAGCAAACGGTGATTTAGATGGATATCGGGATGATTCGTGGCCTGGGCACCGTTGTCGTGATGGTTGCCTTTATCGGTCTGGCCTTGTGGGTATTCAGCCCCAAGCGCAAATCCGAGTTTGAAGACGCGACCTTGCTGCCTTTCGCGGATGATCCCGAAGCCATCAAGCACGTCGAGCAAGCTTCTAGGAGTAACAAAGAATGACTACGTTCTGGAGTCTGTACGTCACAGTCCTCAGTCTGGGTACCATCTTCGCCTTGACCTGGCTGCTGCTGTCCACCCGTAAGGGCCAGCGCAGCGAAGCCACCGAAGAGACTGTTGGCCACTCCTTCGACGGGATCGAGGAGTACGACAACCCACTGCCGAAATGGTGGTTCATGCTGTTCGTTGGCACCATCATCTTCGCCCTGGGTTACCTGGTGCTGTACCCAGGCCTGGGTAACTGGAAAGGCCTGTTGCCAGGCTACGGCTACCTCGACAACGATAAGCAGACGGCATTCGCCAACGGCCAGACCGGCTGGACTGGCGTGCACGAATGGGAAAAGGAAATGGCTAAGTCGGACGCCAAGTTCGGTCCGATTTTCGCCAAGTTCGCTGCCATGCCGATCGAAGAAGTCGCCAAAGACCCGCAAGCCTTGAAGATGGGTGGCCGCCTGTTCGCCTCCAACTGCTCGGTCTGCCACGGTTCCGACGCCAAAGGCGCTTATGGCTTCCCTAACCTGACCGACGAAGACTGGCGTTGGGGCGGCGAGCCACAAACCATCAAGACCACCATCATGGGCGGTCGTCACGCGATGATGCCAGCTTGGGGTGAAGTCATCGGCGAGCAAGGCGTCAGCGACGTCGCCTCTTTCGTCCTGACCAACCTCGATGGCCGCAAGCTGCCGGAAGGCGCCAAGGCTGACCCGGTTGCCGGCCAGAAGATCTTCGCTGCCAACTGCGTGGCTTGCCACGGTCCGGAAGGCAAAGGTACTCCTGCGATGGGCGCACCTAACCTGACTCACCCGGCGGCGTTCATCTACGGCTCGAGCTTTGCTCAACTGCAGCAGACCATCCGCCACGGCCGCCAGGGCCAGATGCCTGCTCAGGAACAACTGCAAGGGAACGACAAGGTTCACCTGCTGGCCGCTTACGTTTACAGCCTGTCCCACGGTAACAAGGCTGCTGACGCCGAGTAAGGCAAACGCCTGATCGCAACACCAAACGGCCCCGCCAATGAAAATTGCCGGGGCCGTTTTGTTTTGAGCCGATGTGATTCAGTCCAGACTTGTAGCTACATTTCTACTTTTTTATTGCTCGCTCCAGACCTTGGTAGTAACGTACCTACATAAGCGTTTCAGGAGCGTACATCCATGACCATTACGACTATTTCCAGCCGCGAGTTCAATCAGGACACAAGCGGTGCCAAAAAAGCTACTCGTCAGGGTCCGGTTATCATCACCGATCGTGGCAGGCCCGCCCATGTGCTGCTAAGCATGGAGGAGTACCAAAAACTAACCGGCATCAGTACGAGCATTGTCGAGATGCTGGTCATGCCTCAAGCGCCTGAAATCGACTTCGAAACAGAGCGCGCTGTCATCACCCCCCGGCCGGTGGACCTGTCCTGATGTTTTTACTCGATACCAATGTCGTTTCCGAATTGCGCAAAGCCCAGGCCGACAAGAATGTAGCGGCTTGGGCACAAAGCGTTGCCGCACCCAGTCTGTTCCTGTCAGCGATCACTGTTCTGGAGTTGGAAACCGGAATTCTTAGAGTAGAAAGGCGCGATCCGGCCCAAGGTTGCCTGTTGCGCTCATGGCTGGACAACCACGTAATGCCGGCGTTTGCCGGACGGATATTGGCGGTCGACAGTGCAGTGGCATTACGTTGCGCCCGTCTTCATGTGCCGGACCGCAGCAATGAGTGCGATGCGCTGATCGCGGCGACTGCGCTGGTGCATGGACTGACGGTGGTGACCCGGAATGTGGCGGACTTCCAGTCGAGCGGTGTACGCCTGATCAACCCGTGGGTCAATTGAACGCCCCTCTCGACAAAACCGTCCATACTTCACAAGTCAATTGATTCAAATCACGATTTGTTACATTTGCTACACCATCTCTGGATTTCTCCCAACGCGACCAAAGGTCGCACCCTTGATCTAGAGCTACAGGCGTATCATTGCGCCACTGCAACACCCTTTTGACCGCGGTCGGCATGTACTGACCGAGGCATTTTT
>JAPLSD010000749.1 GCA_026398835.1 Pseudomonas sp. | reverse complement strand
TGTAGAGATGCTTGATTTCGATGCCGAAATCGTTGGACAGGTTAGTGACCATGAACCATCTCCAGATGCTTTTGCAGTCTTCTGCCGTAGGCCTGGCTGACCCGATCGAAGATCACCGCAATACCGACGATGGCCAGACCGTTGAACATGCCCAAGGTGAAGTACTGGTTGGAAATGGCCTTGAGCACCGGCTGCCCCAGCCCTTGAACACCAATCATCGAGGCGATTACCACCATGGCCAGCGCCATCATGATGGTCTGGTTAATCCCGGCCATGATTGAAGGTAGCGCCAACGGCAATTGGACGTTTTTCAGTTTCTGCCAACTGGACGAACCAAAGGCATCGGCGGCTTCCAGCATCTCGGCATCGACGTGGCGGATACCGAGATTGGTCAGCCGGATCATTGGCGGCAAGGCGTAGACCACCACTGCAATCAGCCCCGCGACCTTGCCGATTCCCAGCAACATCACCACCGGGATCAGGTAGACAAAACTTGGCAGGGTCTGCATTACGTCCAGTACCGGACTGACCAGGTTCTGCAGACGATTGGAGCGCGCCATGGCAATGCCGGTCGGCAAGCCGATGACGATGGATATCACGGTGCAGACGAAGATCATCGACAGGGTCTTCATCGTATCGGACCACATATCCAAATAGCCGATCGCCATCAGCGTCAACACACAACCCAACACAATTTTCCAGCTGCGGCTGGCTAACCAGGCAATCAAGGCGACGAGCAGAATGATGATCGGCCATGGCGTCGTGGTCATGAACCGTTCGGACTGATTGAGGAAATATTGCAACGGCTGGAAGAACGCTTCGAAGCCATTGCCATAGGTGCTGGTGAAGTGTCGAAAGGCACCGTCGATAGCCTTTTTCAAAGCCCGGAGTCTTTCGTCCTCCATATGTGGAAAGCTTAACAGCCACTCCATAACATTCCCCTTTTGTAGAAGACCGTAAGAACGCTGGCAGTCATTTCAATACACGGGTGTTTTTATTTTTTATCGGCGCGTAAGGGTCAATGCAGCCGGTTGCAACCGGCTGCATTGACCCCAGGAATTAAAGCGCCGCCTTGATCTTGCCGCTCGCTTCAGGAGTGACCCACTGACTCCAGAGCGCTTCGTTGTTTTTCAGGAAGTACTTGGCCCCTTCCTCACCGGTGGCCTGGTTATCGGTCATCCAGGCAATCAGTTTGTTTACCGTCTCGTTCGACCAGGCGCGCTTGTTCAGGTAGGCCATGACGGTCGGTGAGCGAGCGGCAAAGGACTTGGTGGTCAAGGTAAAGACCCGATCGATCGGCCAGCCATTCGGTTTCGGATCAGGACAGTCGGCGACCGTGTTGCAACGCTTCCACTCCTGCGGATCGACAGCATGGCCATTGTCCAGTTTCACCATCGGGTACTTGCCCAACAGGGCGGTGGGTGCCCAATAAAACCCCAGCCAGGGCGCCTTGCGCTCGTAGGCCTTGGCAATGGAACCATCCAGCGCCGCCGCCGAACCGGTATCCACCAGCACAAAACCGGCCTTCTCGAAGCCGTAAGCCTTGAAGAACTGGCTGGTCACCACTGTGCCGCCCCACCCTTGCGGGCCGTTGTAGATCGCACCTTTTTTTGCATCGTCAGGGGCCGGGAACAGTTCAGGGTGCTTCTTCACATCGTCGAAGCTCTTGATGTCCGGATGGGCGTCGGCGATGTATTTCGGAATCCACCAGCCCTGGGAGCCACCGTCGGTTAACGAGCTCGCAGCCTGAATCAGGTTGCCGCTTTGAATACCCGTTTTGGCGACCTCCGGAACCAGGTCGATCCAGCCTTCTGGAGCAATATCGGGCCGGCCCTTTTCGACCATGGAGGTGATGGTCGGAACGGTATCCCCCGTCACCAGATCGGCATTGCAGCCGTAGCCTGCGTTGAGAATCAGCTTGTCGACGTTGGCCATCACTTCAGCGGATTGCCAGTTCATGTTGGCGATAGTCACATCGCCACATTCAGACGCTGATACCCAACCACTGAAAGCGACTATCCCCAGTGCAAGTCCCGTCTTCGAGAAAGACTTTATATTCATAAACGCTACCCTCGATTGCGGCCAAAGTTAAGAAGGGTCAACTACCGCGTCATTGGACCTTCTTTCATGTCAGCAGAATGGGCAAATGGACTCATGGAACAGGCGACTGACGTCGCCGAATCCAGACCTGCTTTTATTGTTTTATCGAAGCCGCCAGCGATCATGGCTTCGAGGCCTGCTGCAGTAACGCCCCGGTAGTCGATGAGCGTCTGCAAGAGTTCATCGACGGAGTGTCCATTCCCAATCAGCTGGCTGGCATCCACGACCACAGCGTTCACTGCACGGCGAGCAATCACCGGGGGCAAGCCACTGTTCAAGGCATGTTCGAGCATGCTGCGTGCCAGCAGCGCCGGGTAGGCAGGCCCCGTCCCCACCAGCGCCGTCAGGTAGTTCAAATGGTTTTCGGTGAAGACTTCATCGGCGCTTCCAAAGGTTTCGAACAGCCTCTGGGCAAAGGCTTTCTGCTCGTCAGTGACACCTTTCGCTGCCAACCAGGGCGTATAGGATTTGCCGATTTCTGCTGCGGCATTGGGCATGGCGCGAATCACCTGTCGACTTGCCGTATAGGCCGCTACGCTGCGAAGGCTCACGCCGGCCATCAAAGAAATCACCAGCTTGTCTTCAGCGAAAATCTCTACGTCGGCAAATTGCTCCGGGCGTACCGCCACAATGACCACATCACAACGTTCCACCAGTTCCTGGTTGTTGCGCGTTACCGTCACTTGCGGCCACTTTGCGCTCGGTAGCGGGTTACGTGCAGAGCGGTTCGAAAGCACCAACGAGCCAGGATGGATAAAGGTCTTGTCGAGCATCGCCAGGGCTATCGAGCGGCCAAGCCATCCCGATCCACCGATAATGCCTATCGTGGGTTCGTTGAACATTTGAACCACGTTTCAACTCGCGCTCCAACGGTTCCTGGCCGGTGAATATCTTCACGTACTCGGGAATCCGTCGCATTCTTTCCCCGACATCCTCTCGGGTGTTGGTGCTGATATAGCCAATCTGTGTCAGATAAATCGTTCGAGCCCGCACGTCGGCGGCTTCAAATGCATAGTCGAAGCGTACGAACATCCGGATCAGTGCTTCGCGCCTGGCAATGTCGGCCACCCGGATATGTTCGGCCACTTCGGCGGACTGCAAGGCCCAGCTGCGCATGGCAAATTCGAACTGCGAATCGAACAGTTCCGGGTTCAGCCAACAATCGAAAACGTTGAGCATCGCCTCGGCAATGCTTTCGGCATAACACTCGGTCTGGGCGATCAGGTTGCCGGTGTTCTTCACCCGCCAACGCTCGATCAATGCCGCGAGCAGCTCTTCGCGATCCTTGAAAAACCAGTAGAAACTGGTTCTCGACAGCCCCAGTTTCTTGGCCAGCGGCATCACCCGCACCGCGTCGACACCGCACCCGGTCAGGCTTTCATACGCTGCGTCGAGCCACCCTTCCAGCGACCCTCTCCAGCCTGTTTCTACTGCTTTGGTTTGTTCGTTCATGGCTTGATCCTAGCGGGTTGCCAGAAGCCACGCAAGAAAAATGTACACCTGTGTCCAGTGTGTTGACACAGGTGTACATTTCACCCTAACGTAATTTCAACCTTGGCCCGATGCCCTCTTCCGGAGAGTCTTGACGATGCTGAATGATCCGCTCCTCCAGCCCTATCAGTTGAAGCACCTGACTCTCAGAAACCGAATCATGACCACCGCCCA
>JAPLSD010000006.1 GCA_026398835.1 Pseudomonas sp. | reverse complement strand
GGGTCATTCCCGCCATCTTTACGCTATAATCCCGCCCTTTAGCTGTTTCTCGCCGCTTTGCGAGGACACATTTTTCTCAGGCGCCCGCCGCCTGCATGCAGACTAATAGAGGCTAGACCCCTGTGGCATTGACGATTCTTGGCCTGTCCGGCGCCCTTAGCCATGATCCTTCCGCAGCCCTGTACATCGACGGCAAGTTGGTTGCAGCGGCTGAGGAAGAGCGCTTCGTACGCGATAAACATGCAAAGAACCGCATGCCCTACGAATCGGCGAAGTTCTGCCTGGAGCAGGCCGGTATCAAACCTTCCGACGTTGATGTAGTGGCGATTCCATTCGCTCCGATCAGCCTGTTCGGAAAGGCCCGCTGGCACTACGCCAAGCGTTATTGGTACGCCCCGGACCGCGCCCTCGATGCGATTTTGATGGGCAATCGCCGTTACAAGCGCTATCGCAACAAGATCGTCTGGTGCCTCGAGCAACTGGGCTTCGATCCGAAAAAAATCAAGATCGAGCCGGTCGAGCATCACCTGGCTCACGCCTCCAGCGCTTACCACTGCTCCGGTTTCAAAGAGAAAACCGCGATCCTCGGGATCGACGGCAAGGGTGAGTACGCTACGACCTTCTTCGGTTATGGCGAAAACGGCAAGATCCACAAGATCAAAGAATTCTTCGACCCGGATTCCCTTGGCGGCCTGTACGGCGCGATAACCGAGTTCCTAGGCTTCGAGATGCTCGACGGTGAATTCAAGGTCATGGGCATGGCGCCGTACGGCGACGCCAGCAAATACGATTTCTCGCGTCTGGCCAGTTTTGAGAATGGCGAACTGGTGATCAACACCGATTACGCCAACGTCATTGGCCTGCGCCGCTATAAAGAGAAGGGCAAAGGCTTTTACTTCTCGCCGAAGCTGATCGAGTGGCTGGGTCCGAAACGTGAAGGCGATATCGCCGACGAACCGTACATCCACTACGCCGCGAGCATGCAAGCGCTGTTCGAGAAACTGGCGTTGCAGATGATCGACCACTACCTGGGCGACGTCCTCAAGGAGACCGGCAAGCTGGCCTTCGCCGGCGGCTGTGCGCTGAACGTCAAGCTGAACCAGAAGATCATCGCTCGCGGCGACATCAAGGAGCTGTTCGTTCAGCCAGCGTCCGGCGATGCCGGTACCGCGGTCGGTGCAGCAGCCTACGTTTCCCACGCCCGTGGTGTACCGGTAGAGAAGATGGAACACGTCTATCTCGGCCCGTCCTACAGCAACGAAGACGTGATCGCCGCGTGTGCCCGTCACCCGAGCAAACCGACCTGGCGTCAGATCGACAACACCCCGCAGCGCATCGCCAAAATCATGGTCGACGGCAACCCGGTGGCCTGGTTCCAGGGCCGTATGGAGTTCGGTCCCCGCGCGTTGGGCGGTCGTTCGATCATTGGTTGCCCGAGCGCCACTGGCGTGGCCGATCGCATCAACCATCAGATCAAGTTCCGCGAGCGCTGGAGGCCTTTCTGCCCGTCGATGCTCGACACCGTTGCACCACAGATGATCAAGATCGATCACCCTGCGCCGTTCATGACCTTTACCTTTGAAGTGTCTGAGGAGTGGAAAACCCGCGTTCCGGAAGTTGTCCATGAAGACGGTACTTCCCGCGCCCAGGTGCTCAAGCGCGAATACAACCCGCGCTACTACGACATGATGAAAGAGCTGGAAGTGTTGACCGGTAACGGCGTGTCGCTGAACACCTCGCTGAACCGCCGTGGCGAGCCGATGATCTGCTCGCCGACCGACGCCCTGAACATGTTCTTCGGTTCAGACCTGCAGTACCTGATCATGGAAGACATCCTTGTGGTCAAGGATGGTGTGGACGCTTATGACACGCTCGGCTGAGCGCCATGTACTGCAGTTCTGTCACGGCTATGACGGGCCGTTCCTGGACTGCGCCCGGCAATATGCCAGCCTGTTCGCGGGGACCGGCTACCGGGTAACCACGGTGTTTTTGACCGGGGTTGCCGATGCCGACGTCGCCGCGGGTTGTGCCTCTGACGAAGTGTTGTTTCTGGAGTACAGCTCCAAGGCCATTCGTGGCCTGAAGCTGGGCGCGATTGGCGACCTGCGCAAAATCGCTGCATCGCGCAACTTCAGTTTCTGTATCGCTCACCGTTTCAAACCGATCTATATCGCTTTGCTGGCCACCGGTTTGCCGGTGATCGGCGTGCATCACGCTTTTGGTGATTACCAGCGGCGCACGCGCAAACTGTTCGCGAATATTTTCCGCAAGCGCCTGAGCCTGCTTGGGGTTTCCGATGCCGTGCGCGACGATATGCGTCGTTGCCTGCCAAACTGGCCGGGCACGCGCATTCAGACACTTTACAACCGCATCAATGTCCAGGCCTTGCAGGGCAGCCAGGTGTCTACTGCCGAGGCACGTGAAACCTTGGGCCTGTCGTCGAATGCCTGGATTGTCGGCAACGTCGGCCGCCTGCATCCGGACAAGGATCAGGCCACGCTGTTGCAGGGTTTTGCTGCGGCGTTACCCGGT
>JAPLSD010000774.1 GCA_026398835.1 Pseudomonas sp. | reverse complement strand
GGCAGCACAACCCAGCGCCTTGGCCACTCCGATGAAGTCCGGGGTGTAGATGTCCACGCCCACCGGCTCGATGGCGCGGTTGACCATGTATTTTTTGATCTCTTCGTAGCCCTGGTTATTCCACAACAGCACGATGATCGGGGTTTTCGCTTCCACCGCGCAGGCCAGTTCCGACAGGGTGAATTGCAGCCCGCCATCACCGATCAGGCACACCACCGGCCCCCGCGCAGTGCGCTCGGAGCCACCACCGAGCCAGGCGCCAATGGCGGCCGGCAACGCATAGCCGAGGGTGCCGTAACCGGTGGACGAGTTGAACCAGCGGCGCGGTTGCTCAGGGTTGAAGGTCAGGTTGCCGGTGTACACCGGTTGGGTCGAGTCGCCGACAAACACCGCTTTCGGCAGTTCGTCCAGAACGGTCTCAAGAAACAGCGTCTGAGCACGGGTCGGTGCGTCCCAGGTGGTTTCGAGCTCGGCACGCAACGTGGCTGCGCGGGCATGGCCCCAGTCGGAACGACGCTCGGCCAGGGTGTGTCCGGCAAGTGCCGTCAGCAAGGCTTGCGCCGCCGTTTGCGAGTCGGACACCAGCGCTACTTGCGGCGGGTAATTGCGTACGGTCTGGTCCGGGTCGATGTCGACGCGCAACAAGGCGCCGGGAATCTCGAAGCCTCCGGCAAAGGTGACGTCGTAATCGGTCTCGGCCAGTTCGGTGCCGATCGCCAGCACGACGTCGGCATCCGCCACCAGCGCGCGAGTGGCGACCAGCGATTGAGTCGAACCGATCAACAGCGGATGGCGCGATGGCAGCATGCCCTTGGCATTGATGGTCAAGGCCACCGGCGCGTCCAATAGTTCAGCGAGCTGCGTGATTTCGGCCGCTGCGTCGATGGCGCCGCCACCGGCGAGGATCAACGGACGTTTGGCGGTAGCGAGCAAATGGCTCATTTGCGCAATGGCTGAAGGCGCTGCACCGGCGCGGGTGATGCTCACCGGCAGACTGGCGAGCAAGTCATCGGCGTCTTCGACCAACACGTCGAGCGGAATTTCGATATGTACCGGACGCGGACGCCCGGCCTGGAACAAGGCGAATGCCCGCGCCAGCACACCCGGCAGTTCGGCGGCGGACATCAGCGTATGGGAAAACGCCGCAACCCCACCCACCAGTGCGCTCTGGTTCGGCAGCTCATGCAGCTTGCCACGCCCACCGCCCAACTGGCTGCGCGATTGCACACTGGAGATCACCAGCATCGGGATCGAGTCGGCATAGGCCTGGCCCATGGCGGTGGTGATGTTGGTCATGCCAGGGCCGGTGATGATGAAGCACACACCCGGCTTGCCGCTGGTGCGGGCATAGCCATCGGCCATGAAACCGGCGCCCTGTTCGTGGCGTGGCGTGACGTGGTTGATGCTCGAACGGGCCAACCCGCGATACAGCTCAACAGTGTGAACACCCGGGATACCGAACACCTGTTCGACGCCATAACCTTCGAGTAACTTGACCAACACTTCGCCGCACGTCGCCATTTCTGCTGTCCTTCTTATTTGCTGAAACTGCACCCCGATGGCGTTTTCAGGCACGCGCCGGGGCACAAAGGTGACGCAATTGGACCCGTCGGCGTATAGCGGTGACAAACCAAAAATAGTCATACTAGGCATGTCCTCCACTCATGCCTGAGCACCCATGAAACGTCTTCCGCCCTTGCCCGCTCTGCATACGTTTATGATCACCGCCCAGTGCTGCAACTTCACACGGGCGGCGGACCTGCTGCACATTACCCAAGGAGCGGTGAGCCGACAGATCGCCGGGCTGGAGAGCCATCTCGGTTATCCGTTGTTCCAGCGCCAGGCCCGAGGCCTGAGCCTGACGGCACAAGGACGTGAGTTGTATCCGCGTATTCAACAGGTCTTCAACCTGATCGACGAAGCCGTCGAACACGTTGGTGCCAAGCGCGAAGCCCTGCAACTCAAGGCGCCGACCTGCATGATGCGCTGGCTGCTGCCGCGCCTGTTGCAGTGGCAAAAAGAACGCCCGGACGTGCCGGTGGAGCTAACCACCACCGTGCAACACGCCGTAGATTTTCGTCGCGAAGAGTTCGATGCGGCGGTGGTGTATGGCACGGCACCGGGCAATGCGGCCTTCCATCACCTGTTCGATGAACAGCTGACGCCGGTCTGTTCGCAGCAACTGCTCAACGGCACGACGCCGCTCAAGACCCTCACCGACCTGGAACAGCACATGTTGCTGCA
Organism: Pseudomonas sp.; assembly: GCA_026398835.1. Classification (GTDB taxonomy): domain Bacteria; phylum Pseudomonadota; class Gammaproteobacteria; order Pseudomonadales; family Pseudomonadaceae; genus Aquipseudomonas. Next base: position 1,205 of record JAPLSD010000774.1, on the reverse strand, counting down.
CCCGACTCGCGACGAACGGGATTGGGAAGCCTGGCTCAAAGCCGCCGGAACCAAAGTCAGCAACATCGGCAAAGGCCAACATTTCGATACGCTGGACCTGGCGATGTCCGTGGCTTCTCAAGGGACGGGCGTGGCGATTGGCGATTGGTCGTTGATCGGCGAAGACCTGAGCGCCGGACGGCTGGTCATGCCATTTGAACTGAAAGTGCGCACCGGGCAGGCCTATTACCTGGTCTACCCGGAGCGCCCGGAGCCGTCGGCGCCGTTGTGCGAATTGATGGATTGGTTGGTGGAGCAGGCGCAGGAAAGGTGAGTGATTTGGAGTGTCAGTAAAAATCCCCCCTCACCCTAACCCTTTACACACTGATCAATATCCAACCGTAAACCGCTGGCGGGAATAGGCGGGTGTTTCAACCTCGTCGATCATCGCAATCGCGTAGTCCGCAAAGCTGATCCAGCTCCGGCCCTGCGCACTGACCAGCAGATTATCCTTGCCCAAGCGGAATTTGCCGGTGCGTTCACCTTCAACGAATTCCGCTGACGGCGAGAGGAAAGTCCAGTCCAGCTCCTTCTCCTGACGCAAGGTATCGAGGTACACGCCACCGGCGCTGGCCTCAGCCTTGTACTCCTCCGGGAAGCCCGGGCTGTCGATGACTTTGCCACCGGTCGGCAACAGCAGCGAACCTGCACCACCGACCACCAGCAGACGTTTGACCCCGGCCTTTTTCACCGGCTCGATAATGGCGCTCGCCGGGATCGTCGAGAAGTGTGCAGCGCTGATCACCACATCGTGCCCCGCCACTGCGCCTTGCAACGCAGCCGCGTCAGCAACGTCCACGTCCTTGGTGACCACACCGGCACGCTGGCCGAGTTTCGCCGTGTTGCGGGCGATGGCGGTGACGCTGTGACCGCGACGCAGGGCTTCTTCCAACAGTTGGCTACCGGCACGGCCGGTGGCACCAATGATTGCGATTTTGCTCATCACGCTCTCCAATTCCGATAAATGTGACGCAGAGCGTCACGGGCTGCATTCCCACGCAGACGGTTCGACGCCTCGACGTGGGAACGATCACGGTGAATTAGCTCACCACTTCATTTCGCCTTTGGCGACTTTGGCGCTCAGCTCCAGGGAGCTTTCTTCGCCGAGGTCCGGGTAACGCTTTTTCATCGCTGCAATCAGCTCGACCGAGTTCTTGGCCTTGGCG
>JAPLSD010000630.1 GCA_026398835.1 Pseudomonas sp. | reverse complement strand
TGGCCACCAGATCCACCGCGTCGGCCTCTTCATTGAGCGGGCGTAGCGACTGCAGGAGCTCGCGAACCCATTTCGACATGCGGTCTACCTGGTTGACGATGTCGGTGATGTTCTTGTGCGCCGGACCGGTTTCAATGTCTTGTGCCAACTCGGCACTCGAGCGAATGGACGCCAATGGATTGCGCAGGCTATGGGCGACCGCCGAGGACATCTCGCCGAGGGCAACGAAGGTTTCATTGGTGATCAGTTGCTTCTGCTGCGCGGCCAGCAAATCCGCGGCGCGGCGCATGAGCCAATACAGACCGAAATAGATCAGTGCGCCACTCAGCAGCGTCGCCAGCCAGACCAGGATCAGCCCGCGCGTCATTCGGATAATCAGATCCTTGGGCTCCTTGTAGACCTCGACCATGGTCAGGACCTTGTTGTCGTCGCCATCGAAGAGCGGAATGTAGTTCTCGATGAAAAACAACTCCGGGGCAACCGGAAATTTCTGCTCCGTCCGGGCGTGGTCGACGTCATGGTAGCTGGTGAAAACATTGGTCTTGAGACGAAAGGCCTCCTCGAGATCATCGTCATTGATGATCCGCTGGCCAATCAACTGCGCATTGGTCGACCAGATGATCGTCCGGTCAGGCGCGTAAACGTTGGCCAGCAACACGTCCGGCAAATGCTCGACATGGTCGAAAAACTGCCAACGCGAGTTCATCCGCTCTTGCACGACGATGTCAGGGTAGTCCTTGTCCTGGCGTGGATCGAGCAACTCACCCATGGTCCGCACGTCCGGTATCGAGACGTACCGCACCTCCGTCGAAGCGATGGCCTGGATGAACTGGGCGGTCAGCAACGCATCACGCTGGACACTTTCAACCACCACAAAGCGGGTGGAGAGCCCCCCCAGCACCAGTACCACCGAGCCAACGACGACCAGGCTTACCCAGGAAAACCAGCGCAGCAGGATGAAGCGCTGTTGCGCTTCATCGGGATGCTGTTTGGTCGCTTCCGGATTGAGCGAGGCAGCGGGCTCGTGTGTCTGCATGATGGATGTTCCGGGGGCATTTGCATTGGTTATAGCTCAATGCGCAGCGCTGCGTCGGCTTCGCCCGCCCCCGTTTGTCCCCCAACCGAGGGGGCAGCCGCCCAGTCCCGGCGAGACTCCACCGCGGTCCTACAGTCCGCGAAGGCTTTAGTACAAGGGTTTGCGGTTAAACCCGCGCATTTGTATGAAGCTGCCGACTCCCCCTGTCAGGACTCAGGGGCTCAGCGGACTCAATGGACTGGACGGAGTCAACGGACTCAGCGGACTGGACGGACTCAGCGGACTCAACGGACTGGACGAGCCTGTCGCAGCGCCACCTGCGTTGTCGAGGAAGCCTTTTTGCGCGATGAACTGCCAGTCCGAGTAATGGCTCATGCCGTTGAAATCGGCCCATTCGATGGGAAAACCAACCTGCTTCAGCGGCTGCTGCTGGGACTGGCTGTAGACACCGGTAATGCGGTTGTCGAAACCACGCAATAAACCCCATTCACCGGTGCTGCCGATCGGGTCCGGATAGAGCCGGCGCAAGTGCCGTTTGGGGAACGGAAAGCGATGATCTTCGAGCAGTTCTTCCAGCTTTTCAGGGTACTGCGCCAGGCCCGGCGAACTGTGGTA
>JAPLSD010000109.1 GCA_026398835.1 Pseudomonas sp. | reverse complement strand
CGACGAAACCGGCAAGCCGATGGTTGATGACCTGTTGTTCAACAATTTGATTATCCAGTAATGCTGGATCTGTAGGAGCAGCCGGTCGACGCTCGATTGCTCGCGATAGCGGCCTCAAGACCGCCATCGCCGGCAAGCCGTGCTCCTACAATGCTGCGTTTAGCGCAACGCCAACACCGCTGCCCATTGCTCGGCGGTTACCGGCATCACCGACAGTCGACTGCCTTTGTGCACCAGCGGCAATTCATCCAGTGCAGCTTGTTGTTTCAGGTAACCCAGCCCGAGCACTTTGGGGAAGGTTTCGACATGAGCGACGTTTATCGCGCTCCAGGGATTTTTCTCAGCGCTGGCTTTCGGGTCGAAATACACGCTTTCCGGCTCCAGGGCCGTGGGGTCCGGGTACGCCGCTTCGGCGATTCGCCCGATCCCGGCAATGCCCGGTTCAGGGCAGCTGGAGTGATAAAAGAAAAACTCATCGCCCACCGCCATAGCCCGCAGAAAGTTACGCGCCTGGTAATTGCGCACGCCGTCCCAGCGCGCTTCAGCGAGCTTCTCCAGGCCCTTGATCGAGAGTTCTTCCGGCTCGGATTTCATTAGCCAATAGGCCATCTTTTTGCTCCTGGAGGGGGACTGGGCAATTTGTCGGTCAATTTTATGACAAACCGACAGTCGGTTGACGCCAGCGTTTGCGTGCCGGTTCACGTTACCGCAAAATGCCGGCCTTCTAAGCTTGACGCTGCTGCACGGCCTATATCGGAAACCGTTGCTGTCATCGTGTGTGATATGCCTGAAGGGGGGCAATCGATGAAACGCAAACCGGATTTACTCTGGATTTTGGTTATTTTGTTCGGTTTGGGCGTCGTGACCACCGGTTATGCGCAGAGCCTGTGGTCGAATCAGACCGATGCACCGATTGAAGTTGCTCAGCAACAGCAACAGCACCACAAATCCTTCAAGCGCTGATAATGTTCACCGGACGCCGCTGACTCAAGTGGCGTCTATTCGGCGAAGTACCACTTCTTGTCCGTGACCGTTCCTTGCATCGGTACATCCCAGCTCGCCTGAGCCAGTCTTTCGACCTTCTGACATTCATGGGCCAGCCCCAGCAGCGTCGGTTTACGCCAGGTTTTTCGGCGTGCCAGATACGCCAGGCTGCGGTCGTAGAAACCGCCGCCCATCCCCAGGCGCCCGCCAAACTCATCAAAACCCACCAGCGGTAACAACACCAGATCCAGCGCCCAGACCTTGCGTTGCCGGGCCGCGTTGACCCGTGGTTCGAGGATGCGGAAACGATTGGGTTGCAACTTTTCCCCCGGGCGAATGCGCTGGAACACCATCTTGGTTCGCGGCCAGGCGCTGAGTACCGGCAGATAGGTGGCCTTGCCCCGACGCTGAGCGGCACGCAGCAGCAAGCTCGGATCGATTTCACCGTCGGTGGGTAGATAAAGAGAGACATGTTTTGCCCGGCGAAACAGCGGGTGCTGTGCCAGTTGCCGATAGAGTCCGCGAGCCGCCTCGCGTTGTTCACTGGGTGTGAGTGCGCGGCGGGCTTTGCGCAGCATGCGTCGAAGTTGCGGGCGGGATAGCGGCGCAGGTTCGATCATGGATTATGGCTGATGAGGATTGAGCGCGGCAGGATGGCGTACTCATAAAAAGCCAAAGCCAGCTTGAAGAAACTGGCTTTGGACTGGAATTCAGGCTCCCCGGATGAACCGCTGTCGACTTAGCCCTTGAACCCGAAAGTTCAAGGTGGAAGATGCAGTAGGCCTTAAGGCTTTCCGTCTAGCGGACATGCACACCGGCCCAACGTGCAACCTCCAGGGTAGTGCGAATCGGCTCAGGGACATCGCCAACTGGCAAGCACCCCAGGGAGTGGCGCGAGTATACCGCAACCACCTTCAGGAATCAGCCCTTGCTGACATCCGGATCGGTGGCGAGCACCAAGTCGACGCGTTCCAGCAGGTCTCGTACCTGCTCGCGGGTCGAGCCGCTGGCCTGCACTTCAGGGCGCTCCTGGTTATGCAACAGGTCATGGGTGATGTTCAGTGCGGCCATCACGGCAATGCGATCAGCACCGATGACTTTGCCGCTGCTGCGGATTTCGCGCATCTTGCCGTCCAGGTAGCGGGCGGCACTCACCAGGTTGCTGCGCTCTTCCTGGGGACAGATGATCGAATATTCTTTGTCGAGGATCTGCACGGTAACGCTATTGCTTGAACTCATGAGTCTTGCTCCAGGGCCTTGAGGCGCGAAATCATGGATTCGACCTTACGCCGGGCGATTTCGTTCTTTTCAATGAGGTGCGCGCGTTCCTCGCGCCAGGTCTTTTCCTGAGCTAATAAGAGTCCATTTTGGCTCTTTAGTTGCTCGACCCTGGTAATTAGCAGTTCGAGTCTGGCCATCAGTGCTTGCAGGTCGGTGTCTTCCATTGGGTTCCACTGGATTTGTCTGATGAATGGCACTGGCTGGGCAAACGAGTTGGCGGCCTCGATAGTCTTGGCGCGTCTGCCGATGCTACGATACAAGGCCTTCATTCTAGACATTGCGCCGCTTGGCGCCTAGCAGCCCATGCCCATTCAGAATTCTCCGTATCACGCGTTCGCCACCCTGCTCAATACCAGCGGCCATCCTGTCTCGCCTGCCGAACTGCATGGCCTGTTGCTGGGGCGCAGTTGCGCCGGTGCCGGTTTCGAAGCCGACAGCTGGTTGGTTGATGCTGCCGAGCTGCTTGGCAGCCCTGCTGAAGACAACGTCCGCAATGCCTTGATCGGCCTGCAGGAGATGGTCAAAGGCGAACTGACCAGTGACGACATGACCGTTGTCCTGCTGTTGCCGTCCGATGACGCGCCGCTGACCGAGCGTGCCGAGGCCCTGGGCCAGTGGTGCCAGGGTTTCCTCGCCGGCTTCGGTCTGACCTACCGCGACAACGCGCTGAGCGCTGAAGCCACTGAAGTCCTGCAAGACCTCGCGGCCATTGCCCAGGTGCAAGATGCCCTGGAAGAGTCCGACGACGGTGAAAATGACTACATGGAAGTCATGGAGTACCTGCGGGTCGCGCCATTGCTGCTGTTCACCGAGACCAGGAAACCGGCTGAACCTGCTGCAAAGCCTTCGCTGCATTAATTGTTTGATAGGGAAATCCATCTGCCCATGATTCATATCCCGAAATCGGAATACACCCGCCGCCGCAAGGCGCTGATGGCGCAGATGGAACCCAACAGCATCGCGATTCTGCCGGCCGCCGCCGTGGCGATCCGCAACCGTGATGTCGAGCACGTCTACCGTCAGGACAGCGATTTCCAGTACCTCAGCGGTTTTCCCGAGCCTCAGGCGGTGCTGGTCCTGATGCCCGGTCGTGAGCATGGCGAATACGTACTGTTCTGCCGTGAACGCAACGCCGAGCGGGAATTGTGGGACGGTTTGCGCGCCGGGCAAGAAGGCGCGATCCGCGACTTTGGCGCCGATGACGCCTTCCCGATCACTGACATTGACGACATCCTGCCAGGCCTGATTGAAGGTCGCGACCGGGTCTATTCGGCCATGGGCAGCAACCCGGAATTCGACCGTCATCTGATGGACTGGATCAACGTGATCCGCTCTAAAGCGCACCTCGGCGCCCAGCCACCGAACGAATTCGTTGCTCTGGATCATCTGCTGCACGACATGCGCCTGTATAAATCGGCGGCAGAAGTAAAAGTGATGCGCGAAGCCGCGCGGATTTCCTCGCAGGCCCATGTTCGCGCCATGCAGGCCAGCCGTGCCGGTTTGCATGAGTTCAGCCTGGAGGCGGAGCTGGATTACGAGTTCCGTAAAGGCGGGGCGAAAATGCCAGCTTACGGCTCGATCGTTGCCTCTGGGCGCAACAGCTGCATCCTGCATTACCAGCAGAATGACGCGGTGCTCAAGGACGGTGATCTGGTGCTGATCGATGCGGGTTGCGAGATTGACTGCTACGCCAGCGACATCACCCGGACCTGGCCGATCAGCGGCAAGTTTTCCCCTGAACAGAAGGCGATCTACGAATTGGTGCTGGCTTCTCAGGAAGCGGCGTTTGCCCAAATCGCGCCGAACAAGCACTGGAACCAGGCGCACGAAGCCACGGTTCGGGTAATCACAGCGGGGTTGGTAGAGCTTGGCTTGTTGCAGGGCGACGTCAATGAACTGATCGCCAGCGAAGCCTACAAGGCTTTTTACATGCATCGCGCCGGTCATTGGCTCGGGATGGATGTGCATGACGTCGGCGAGTACAAGGTCGGCGGTGAATGGCGGGTGCTGGAGGTCGGCATGGCGCTGACGGTCGAGCCGGGCATCTACATCGCACCGGACAATCAGAATGTGGCGAAGAAATGGCGCGGCATTGGCGTGCGCATCGAGGATGACGTGGTAGTGACCAAGCAGGGTTGTGAAATTCTGACCAACGGCGCACCGAAAACGGTGGCCGAGATCGAGGCGCTGATGGCGGCTGCCCGGACTCAAGCGGCATGAGCCGCGTCAATCTGGCAATCATTGGTGGCGGTCTGGTGGGCGCCAGTCTGGCGTTGGCCTTGCAGGCGGGGGCCAAGGCTCGCGGCTGGAAGATCGTGCTGATAGAGCCTTTCGCCCCCGGCGACACCTATCAACCGAGTTATGACGCCCGCTCCTCGGCGCTGTCCTTCGGCGCCCGGCAAATTTATCAGCGGTTGGGTGTGTGGCAGGAGATTTCCCGCCGCGCTGAGCCGATCAAGCAGATCCATGTTTCCGATCGCGGGCGGTTTTCCACCGCGCGATTGTCGGCCATGGAAGAGGGCGTTCCGGCGCTCGGTTATGTGGTGGAAAACGCCTGGCTCGGTCAATGCCTCTGGCAAGGACTGGACAAGGACGTGATCAGTTGGCGCTGCCCGGCCGAAGTCACGCGCATGGAGCCTCTCGAAGACGGCTACTGCCTGACCCTCAACGATGAAACCACTCTCGAATGCGACCTGGCCGTTTTGGCCGACGGAGGTCGTTCCGGCCTGCGCGAGCAATTGGGTATCGGCGTCAAAAAGCGTCCGTACAACCAGAGCGCACTGATCGCCAACATCACCCCGAGCGAAGCCCATAACGGTATGGCCTTCGAACGCTTTACCGATGACGGTCCAATGGCCTTGCTGCCGCTGCCGGATAACCGCTGCGCGCTGGTCTGGACCCGCCTGGGCATGGATGCTCAGCGTCTGGCGAGTCTCGATGAGCGCAGTTTTCTCCGCGAGTTGCAGGGCGTCTTCGGTTATCGGCTCGGCGCCCTCAAGCAAGTCGGCGCGCGGCATCTTTATCCGCTGACGTTGGTGGAGGCCGAAGAACAGGTTCGTCCCCATCTGACCGTGTTGGGTAACGCGGCCCACAGCCT
>JAPLSD010000853.1 GCA_026398835.1 Pseudomonas sp. | reverse complement strand
TGATGGCACCGACCGAAATTCTCGCTGAACAACACTTCATCAACTTCACGCGCTGGCTTCAGCCGCTGGGAATCGAAACTGCCTGGCTGGCCGGCAAGCTCAAAGGCAAAAACCGCGTAACGGCACTGGAACAGATCGCCAACGGCGCTCCAATGGTGGTCGGCACCCATGCGCTGTTCCAGGACGAAGTGCAGTTCAAGAACCTGGCGCTGGTGATCATCGACGAGCAGCACCGCTTCGGCGTACAGCAGCGTCTGGCCCTGCGTCAGAAAGGTGTGGGCGGTCGGATGTGTCCACACCAGTTGATCATGACGGCCACACCAATTCCGCGCACGCTGGCCATGAGCGCCTACGCTGACCTCGACACCTCGATCCTCGACGAACTGCCGCCCGGCCGGACGCCGGTGAACACGGTGCTGATCACTGATACCCGGCGTATCGAAGTCATCGAGCGCGTGCGCGCTGCCTGCGCCGAGGGTCGTCAGGCCTATTGGGTGTGCACGCTGATTGAAGAGTCCGAAGAGCTGACGTGTCAGGCCGCCGAAACCACCTACGAAGACCTGACCAGTGCCCTTGGCGAATTGCGGGTTGGGCTGATTCACGGGCGGATGAAGCCCGCCGAGAAGGCCGCGGTCATGGCCGAGTTCAAGGCCGGCGCCTTGCAATTGCTGGTGGCGACCACGGTGATCGAAGTCGGCGTCGACGTGCCCAACGCCAGCCTGATGATCATCGAAAACCCTGAACGCCTGGGCCTTGCGCAACTGCACCAATTGCGCGGCCGGGTTGGCCGAGGCAGCGCCGCCAGCCACTGCGTACTACTCTACCATCCGCCGCTGTCACAGATCGGCCGTCAGCGCCTGGGTATCATGCGCGAGACCAACGACGGCTTCATCATCGCCGAAAAGGACCTCGAACTGCGCGGCCCCGGCGAGATGCTCGGCACCCGGCAAACCGGCCTGCTGCAATTCAAGGTCGCCGACCTGATGCGCGATGCCGATCTGCTGCCCGCCGTACGCGATGCCGCCCAAGCCTTGCTCGAACGCTGGCCGCAACATGTCAGCCCGCTCCTGGAGCGCTGGCTACGTCATGGGCAGCAATACGGCCAAGTGTGAGCAGTGTCTCAGTTAATGGGCCATCACTCTAAACAAGCTGGTTATACTGGTTGAATTGTAAAAAATGCGGATACAGACCATGACCGAAGTTGCCCTCGCTACCGAAGCACCGCACGCTCCGTCTGTTATCCGGATGCTGCTCGGCAAGCTAGCCATCAGCTATAACGAAGTGCTTGACCACCCCGGCCTTCCCGCCGCGCGCAAGGTTCAGGCCGTTCTGCTGGACGACGCAGTCGGCGCGCTCATGGTGCTGTTTCCACAGAGCCAGTTGCTGGACCTCAACCGCCTCGCCGAGTTGACCGGTCGACGCCTGACCGCAGTGCCAATGGATCGCCTGGAGCGCATGCTCGGCAAACACAACCTGAGCCTGCTGCCCGGCCTGCCTGCCCTCACCACTTCACCCTGCCTCTATGAAGAAAGCCTGCTGCGCGAACCGAGCCTGCTGATCAACTCGGGCGAGCCGGGCGTGCTGCTGGAAGTCTCCAGCGAAGCCTTCAAAAGCATGTTGACCAAGGCCAGCGCCGCGAATTTCGGCGAAGCCCTGAACACGATCCGCCCCAACCTCGACCGTCCCCACGATGACCGCGAGGAAATCACCCAGGCAGTGCAGGCCTTCACCGCCCGAAGGATTCAGCAGCGGCTGGAAGAGACCATCGAGATTCCGCCCCTGGCCGAGACGGCGCAGAAGATCATCAAACTGCGGGTCGACCCCAACGCCACCATCGACGACATCACCGGCGTGGTAGAGACCGATCCGGCCCTGGCTGCGCAAGTGGTGAGCTGGGCGGGGTCACCGTACTACGCCTCGCCGGGCAAGATTCGTTCAGTGGAAGACGCGATCGTTCGCGTACTCGGTTTCGATTTGGTGATCAACCTGGCACTGGGCCTGGCCTTGGGTAAAACCCTGAGCCTGCCCAAAGACCATCCGCAACACACCACGCCTTACTGGCAACAGTCGATCTACACCGCAGCGGTCATCGAAGGCCTGACCCGCGCCATGCCCCGCGCCCAGCGCCCGGAAGCCGGCCTGACGTACCTTGCAGGCTTGCTGCACAACTTTGGCTATCTGCTGCTGGCCCACGTCTTCCCGCCGCACTTCTCGCTGATCTGCCGCCATCTGGAGGTCAACCCGCACCTGTGCCACAGCTATGTCGAGCAACACCTGCTGGGCATCAGCCGCGAACAGATCGGCGCCTGGCTGATGCGCTACTGGGACATGCCGGAAGAACTGTCCACCGCCCTGCGCTTTCAGCATGACCCCGGCTACGACGGCGACCATG
>JAPLSD010000447.1 GCA_026398835.1 Pseudomonas sp. | reverse complement strand
TATCGGTTACCTAGAACCAAGTCTCCATCTGCACTCCGAATTGCCAGTCCCCGCCAGACTTGAAGCCCTTCTGACCAAAATCGTCTGTGGCGCTAAAGTTATCGAGGTCCCTGGACCAGTTCATATAAGTGGCGAACAGGCAATCAGAGCAGGTGCGATGCGCCAATCTTCATTCAGGCTATGGCCATAGAGTGCCAGCCGCAATGTCTGAGCCTCGTCCAGCAAGTCGCCATCGGCACCAATGCTGTTGACCTCCGCCCCCAATCCCTTGCCGTACAGCAGCGCGGCTTTAAAGTATCCTTCGCGGCCGAAAAAATCTGGCCGATGGTAGGCGAACATGCCATGCGAACCACTTTCGGCAGGACTGAACCCCGCCTTGTTCAACCGGGTATCGCTGGCGAATATCTGCTTGCTCTGCTCGTTCAGGCGGGCATCGTTCTGGCCCGAAGAGAGGCCATTGAGCATGATCTGCCAGCGACCGTCATCGAAAAATTGATTGAGGGTAGCGACATAGCTCCTGATGTCCTTATTTTCCTCAGTACCGAAATCGCCGTAGGAGCGGCTCATCAGAGACGCATTGATGCGCCAGTCTTCGGTCAGATGCACGTCGTAGATACCACCACCGGTCCCGGCAAGGAAAACGATCCCCCTGTCGAGCCAATGGATGTCGTAATTATCCCGATCAAAGCGCTTGCCAGCCCACAGTGTTGCATCGCGAAACGCGGGGCTATCTCGAAAGGACGCTAAATGGTCAAGTTCAGCGTAGACCTGTCGCACATTGAGCGAGCTTTCAGCGGCGGTCCAGTCGTTAGGCGTTTCCAGGCCGTCGGCGAGCATCAACGTATATTTGGGATGCGTACCGTTGCTGGCCTGTTTCTCCTTCGAAAACTTGGCCTCCATGTAGGTATCGACTTCATTGCCAAGGCGACCTACAGCTCCACCTACCGAGCCGGCGGGGGTCACGTAAGGGCCGCCGCGACCGGCACCTGATCCGTTAGTCATTATCCCGGAACGAGCATATCAACTGAAGGTGAAGCCATCGCTCGGAGGCTCGCTCGAATGGGCAGAAGACACGGCGGTCAGGGGAGGGCTTTCAAGGGACTGCTGGTTCGCCTCTATCCGGGCAACGCGCTCGTTGAGGGAGGCTTGTGCGGTCACCGGGAGGGTGATGGTGATTTGTTTATTGAGCTGCTCGACTTCCTTGCGCAATCGAGCAGCGTCAGCTTCGGCCACCAAGGCGCGGGTCTCGGCGACGGAGGTCCTGGCCTCAAGTCTGGCAAGACGTTCCTCGATGCTTTGCGCTGGCGCTGCGAGCAGTTGAGTGGAGAGAAGAAGCAAGGAGAAGCCAGCCAAAGGCCGACAGGCCGTAGAACTCATGTGTAACCCTCTTGTTTTTGTATTCGGGTACTGCGAAGACCTTTCGAACAGGTCTTCTCCTCCAGCCGAAATATCGCTTGTGCAAGACCAGAACCGTCCAGTGAGCAAACCGAGAGAGTCACTTCTGCACGGTTTACTCAGCGCGATACCCCGTTCTTTTGCACTCGGATCCACTTGACAGCGAGCGGGTAGAGAAGGCGTAATGGATTGAAATGTTAACGTTAACTTAAATAAAAAAAAGAGGGTCGTCACATGCAGCTGTCAGTCAAACGTGAGTACTGGCTTATCAGTGGTCTGCTGTTTTTCTTCTTCTTTGCGTGGTCATCCAGCTATTCGCTTTTCTCGATATGGCTTCATCGAGTCATCGGCCTGAATGGAACGGAAACCGGATTCATTTTTGCCGCCAACGCAATTGCCGCACTGCTCATTCAGCCGTTCTATGGTGCTCTCCAGGATCGACTTGGCTTGTCCAAAAAACTGCTGGTATGGATTGGCGTACTGCTCTGCGCCGCTGCCCCATTTTCGATCTACGTATACGCCAATCTATTGGCCCAGAACGTGGTGTTGGGTGCAGTAGTCGGCGCGGCCTTCCTGGCGCTTTCCATGCTCGCGGGAGTGGGTGTCATCGAATCCTATACGGAGCGAATGTCGCGCCACGCGGGCTTCGAGTTCGGCACCACCAGAATGTGGGGTTCGTTGGGCTGGGCTAGTGCGACGGGCGTCGTCGGAGTGGTATTCAACATTGACCCGGACATCGCGTTTTACATGAGCAGCGCCGCCGGGGTCGTGTTTTTGCTGATCCTGTCCCGCCTGGATCTGGCCAGGTTCAACAAACCAGAAACGCAAACGGGTGGTGAAGCGGCCATGCCGGTGCGGCTGAACGATCTTTGGAAGCTGCTGACACTTTCACGCTTCTGGGCATTCAGCTTGTACCTGACCGGGGTTTGTGGAATCTACATGATCTACGAACAACAGTTCCCCGTGTATTTCTCCTCCTTCTTCCCGACCCCGGAGGAGGGCACCCGAGCCTACGGCTACCTGAATTCATCCCAGGTTCTGCTCGAAGCCATCTGCATGTTGTTCGCGCCATGGGTGGTCGGTCGTACGGGCGCCAAGTATGGATTGATACTGGCAGGCAGCATCATGTTTGTACGTATTCTTGGCTCCGGGCTGGCAACGGATGCCTGGACCATCGCCGCCTGCAAAATGTTGCACGCCCTGGAAGTCCCGATCCTGCTGGTCTCAGTATTTAAATACATCTCCTTCAATTTTGATTCGCGCCTGTCGGCCTCGATCTATTTGGTGGGATTCCAGTTCGCCCAGCAATTGACCGCAATGCTGCTGTCGCCGCTTGTGGGATACGGCTACGACCATTATGGCTTCTCGAGCGTTTACGTACTGATGGCTGGCCTGGTAGGCAGTTGCCTGCTGCTGTCATGGTCGTTGTTACGCGCGGACCCGGCCCGCAAAACATCCCGGGCAAAAGCCATTGATTCGATGGAGCTTCCTGCCATAGCTCAATCAGCCAACCGTTACGAACCCTAGTAAGGATTACGCCATGCACGCCGCACTGCTGGACGAAGCGCATCGCGCCATCGAAAAAAAACTGCCTGAACGCGGCAACGACTATCGCCTCGGCTATCACCTGTCGCCCCCGGCCGGATGGATGAATGACCCCAACGGGCTGGCCTATTTTCGAGGCGAATACCACGTGTTCTACCAGCATCATCCTTATTCGGCGCAGTGGGGCCCGATGTACTGGGGCCATGCCAAGAGCAAGGACCTGGTCCACTGGGATCATCTTCCCATAGCGTTAGCCCCCAGCGATGCTTACGATCGAGACGGTTGTTTTTCAGGGTCGGCTGTCGTTGCGGGCGATACGCTTTACCTGATCTACACCGGGCACATCTGGTTGGGGGAGCCGGGCGATGACCAAAAAATTCACCAGGTCCAATGCTTGGCCAGCAGCACGAATGGCATCACGTTCACCAAGCATGGGCCTGTGATCGAAACGCCGCCGCATCCGGACATCATGCATTTCCGCGACCCGAAGGTCTGGAAGCGCGCAGACCAATGGTGGATGGCGCTTGGCGCTCGTCAAGGGGACGACCCGCAGCTTTTGCTCTATCGCTCCCAGGATCTGCATCATTGGGATTACCTCGGCTGTGCCCTGGACGGTCAACGCGAGGCTGACGGTTACATGTGGGAATGTCCGGACGTGTTCGAACTGGATGGATG
>JAPLSD010000362.1 GCA_026398835.1 Pseudomonas sp. | reverse complement strand
GCCGACAGCGACCATAACGACCAGCCGCCAGCGACCCAGCCGTGAACCTGCTGCTCCTCGAAGAGGCCGACTTCATTGCGGCCGACCGGGTGATCCTGCGCGACCGACGCCTGACGCACATGCAGGAAGTCCATCGCTCGGTCGTCGGTGACAGCCTGCGGGTCGGGCGCATCGGTGGGCTGATGGGTTCGGCCGAGTTGCTGCGCCTGGAAGCCTCTGAGGCGGAACTGCGAGTCAGCCTCGACCAGCCACCGCCGGCCAAGCTGCCATTGACGCTGCTACTGGCCCTGCCACGACCGAAGATGCTTCGCCGCGTGCTGCAAACCGTTGCCGCGATGGGCGTGCCGCGGGTGGTGCTGGTCAACAGCTACCGGGTCGAAAAGAGCTTCTGGCAGACACCGTTCCTTGAGCCTGATGCGGTTCGCGAGCAACTGATCCTCGGCCTGGAACAGGCCCGGGACAGCGTACTGCCGCAAATCATCATCGAAAAACGCTTCAAGCCCTTCGTCGAAGACCGCCTGCCGGCAATGGCCGAGGGCACCCTGGGGCTGGTCGGTCATCCCGGCAAGTACCCACCCTGCCCACGCGGCCTGGACGAGCCGGTGACCCTGGCCATCGGCCCGGAAGGCGGCTGGATCCCCTACGAAATCGACCTGCTGGCCAAGGCAGGCCTGCAACCGGTACAGCTCGGCGAACGCATCCTGCGGGTCGAGACGGCCGTGACCGCCCTCCTTTCCCGACTGTTCTAAACGATCGCGGCGCCCACCCGCCCGTAGGAGCAGAGCTTGCTCGCGATCGGAGCACCGCGATGTGTCAGAAATACCGCTTCGCGGGCAAGCCTCGCTCCTACCTACAGGTTTCCTCCGGCCTGCCGATACGCTCCCAATAGACCCATCCATGCGCTAAGGGAGTTCACAGCATGTACCGTTGGTTAGCCCAGAACCTGGGAAATGTGAGCGTCAACCTGAAACTTGGCATCGGCTTCGGCCTGGTGCTGCTTCTGACCCTGCTGATTACCATCACCGGCTGGACGGGCCTGAGTAGCGTGACCGAGCGCGGCGACAAACTGGGCTATATCGCCACGCTAAACGACCTGACCAAAGACCTGCGCATCGCCCGCCTGGACTACGAAATGCGCAGAGGCGAGCAAGGCCCGGCGGCGGTCAGCGATCTGCTGAACAAGCTCGACGAGGGCCTGAAAATCGCGCGCAAACGGCTTGAGCAACCCGATAGCATTGCCATGCTCGACCGACAACTGGCCGCCGTGAACGAATACAAACGCGCATTCGCCGACATGACTCAGGCAACGGCCAACCGCGAAGCCGCCCGCGCCAAACTCGGCGCCACCGCTGACAATGCCGTGGCCCGCGTGGCGGAAGTCGAGAAGTCTTTGCTGCAAGGTGACAGCGTCGCGCAGTTCAACAGCGTGATCGACCTGAGCAAACTGATCCAGCAAGCGCGCTTCCAGGTCCGTGGTTACACCTACAGTGGCAAGCCCGAGGCCGAGCAACCGGCGCTGGACGCCATCGACAATGCGTTGAAGAACCTCGAGAGTCTGCCGGGTAAATTGCCGGAACAGCACGTCGCCAACCTGCAGCAAGCCACGGAATCGCTCAAAAGCTATCGGGCAGCCGTCAGCCAGTTCCGTGATTCCCAAGTGGCCAGCGCCGTCGCCCTCAACCGCATGGCAGACCAGGGCAACGTCTTGCTCGACATGAGCAAACAGCTGACCAATGCGCAAACCGCCAAACGTGACAGCGATGCGGCGCAAGCAAAAAACACCCTGACCCTCGTTACCGTGCTGGCGCTGGTGTTCGGCCTGATTGCCGCCTGGGCCATCACCCGGCAGATCGTCATTCCACTGCAACAAACCCTCAAAGTGGTCGAACGCGTGGCTTCCGGCGATCTCAGTCAGGACCTCGACGTCCAGCGCCGCGACGAACTCGGCCAACTGCAGCGCGCCATGCAATGCATGACCGTGAGCCTGCGGGAACTGATCGGTGGCATCAGCGAAGGTGTGACACAGATCGCCAGCGCCGCCGAACAGCTGTCAGCCGTCACCGAACAGACCAGTGCCGGGGTCAACAGCCAGAAAGTCGAGACCGACCAGGTCGCTACCGCCATGCACGAAATGACCGCCACGGTGCAGGAAGTCGCGCGCAACGCCGAAGAAGCCTCCGAAGCCGCTTTAGCTGCCGACCAACAGGCCCGTGAAGGCGACAAGGTGGTGGGCGAGGCAATCGCACAGATCGAACGCCTGGCCAACGAGGTCGGCAACTCCACCGAAGCCATGAGCCATCTCAAACGCGAAAGCGACAAGATCGGCAGTGTGCTCGACGTAATCAAGTCAGTGGCGCAACAGACCAACCTGCTGGCCCTCAACGCGGCCATCGAAGCCGCCCGTGCCGGTGAGGCCGGACGTGGTTTCGCAGTGGTCGCCGATGAGGTGCGCAGCCTCGCCCTGCGCACCCAGAAGTCCACCGAAGAAATCGAAGAGCTGATCGTTGGCCTGCAAAGCGGCACTCAGCAAGTTGCCAACATCATGGACAACAGCCGCAGCCTGACCGACAGCAGCGTTGAACTGACCCGTCGCGCTGGCGGTTCGCTTGCAAACATCACACGCACCGTGTCAGCGATTCAGGCGATGAACCAACAAATCGCCGCCGCTGCCGAACAACAAAGCGCCGTGGCGGAAGAGATCAACCGCAGCGTGTTGAATGTGAGGGATGTTTCGGAACAGACCTCGGCAGCCAGTGAAGAGACCGCTGCTTCAAGCGTTGAGCTGGCGCGGTTGGGGACTCATTTGCAGATGCTGGTCGGTAAGTTCAAGGTTTGACGATCGTTCCCACGCTCTGCGTGGGAATACACCCAGGGACGCAGAGCATCCATAGAGGCATTCCCACGCAGGCGTGGGAACGATCAGCGGTTTACAACACCTGTCGCAAAAACGCCTGAGCCCGCAAATCCTTCGGCGACGCAAAGAACTCGTCCGGCGCAGAGTCTTCCAGCAGTTTGCCGTGGTCGAAGAACAGCACCCGATCCGCCACTTCCCGGGCGAAGCCCATTTCGTGGGTCACGCAGACCATCGTCATGCCTTCCAGAGCCAGGGTTTTCATCACATCCAGGACTTCGCCGACCATTTCCGGGTCGAGCGCCGAGGTCGGTTCATCGAACAGCATGACCTTCGGTTCCATAGCCAGTGCCCGGGCGATCGCCACACGCTGTTGCTGGCCGCCGGAGAGGCGTGACGGGAACTCATTGGCCTTCTGCGCGATACCGACCTTTTCCAGCAACGCCCGGGCCTTGGCCTCGCGCTCCTGCTTGCCGCGCTTGCGCACGACTTTCTGCGCCAGGCAGAGGTTTTCCAGCACGGTCATGTGCGGGAACAGGTTGAAATGCTGAAAGACCATGCCGACCTCACGGCGGTAGGCGTTGACGTCGGTTTTCGGGTCGGCCAGCTCCAGGCCGTCGATGCTGACGGAGCCTGCGTCGAACGCTTCCAGACCATTCAGACAGCGCAAGAAGGTCGATTTGCCGGAGCCGGACGGGCCAATCACCACCAGCACTTCGCCCTTGGCTACTTGGGTGGTGACGTTATCCACCGCGCGGACCACGTGCCCACGGGTGTCGAAGACTTTTACCAGATCGCGAACTTCAATCACTTTGCGCGAGCCTCCGCTCAAGCCGGCTGGCGATTTTCGACAGCGGCAGGTTGATCAACAGATACAGTCCCGCCACGCAGAACAGAATTTCGAACGGCGAGAACGAGGTGGTGATGACTTCCCGACCACTCTT
>JAPLSD010000633.1 GCA_026398835.1 Pseudomonas sp. | reverse complement strand
TAGTTCTGATAACCACCACCGGCATCGATGGCGCTGGTCACACCGAGGCGATTGAGTTCGCGCATAAACTGGCGGGTCGAATTAACCTGATATTCCAGCGGCAGCTTCGGCCCTTTGGCCAGGGTCGAATACAGGATCATCGCGTTGGGACGCGCAATCAGCATGCCAGTGGGATCGCCATTGGCATCGCGTTGGATCTCGCCACCCGGCGGGTTCGGGGTGTTGCGGTTGTAGCCGACCACCTTTAACGCCGCGCGGTTGAGCAGGGCGCGGTCGTAGAGGTGCAGGACGAAGACCGGGGTGTCCGGTGCGGCTTTGTTCAGTTCTTCAATCGTCGGCAGGCGCCGTTCGGCAAACTGGAACTCGTTCCAGCCACCGACCACCCGGACCCATTGCGGCGCCGGTGTGCGATCGGCCTGATCCTTGAGCATGCGCAAGGCGTCGACCAGTGACGGGACGCCTTCCCAGCGCAGTTCCAGGTTGTAATTGAGACCGCCGCGGATCAGGTGCAAGTGCGAATCGTTGAGCCCGGGAATCACCGTGCGTCGTTGCAGGTCGATGACCTGGGTGGCATCGCCGCGCAGGGCCATTGCCTCGGCATCACTGCCGACGGCGATAAATCGACCGTCCTTGATGGCAACGGCGGTGGCTTGGGGTTTTTCACGGTCGACGGTGTGTAAGCGACCGTTGTACAGAATCAGATCGGCTGGGGCGTTGGGCATGGTACTGGTCTCTGCGATTAATGGACTGATCCAGGCGCCGAGAGCGCCTGCAGATAGGCCTTGCAGTACACCAAGACGGTTGAAACCGTCGTGGTCATCCGGTGGGCTCATGGCGTTTTCTCCTCGTCATGTTCCCGCTGGCGAACGGTCGGATGCGCAGGGCGCATCCGGCCACCGTCTTACTTGATCTGACGCTGTGGTGCCTTGTGCACCATGGTGTAGGCGTAATCCACGCCCATGCCATAGGCGCCGCTGTGTTCCAGCACCAATTGCATGACGGCCTCGTAGGTGTCCTTGTGGGCCCAGTCGCGCTGGTACTCCAGCAACACCTGTTGCCAGGTCACCGGAATGGCCCCGGCCTGGATCATCCGCTGCACGGACATGTCATGGGCCTCTTTCGAGGTGCCGCCCGACGCGTCGGTGACAATATAAACCTCGAATCCTTCTTCCATCGCCTCCAGTGCCGGAAAGGTCAGGCAGACTTCCGTCCAGAGTGCTGCCATCACCAGCTTCTTGCGGCCGGTAGCCTTGACCGCGGCTACCAGGTTCTTGTCTCCCCAGGAATTCATCGAGGTACGCTCGATCGGTTGCTGGTCCGGGAATACGCCAAGAATCTCTGGCCAGATGTAGCCGCTGAAGCTGGTGGTTTCGACTGAGGTGAGAATGGTCGGGACCTTGAACAGCTTGGCAGTCTTGGCCAGCGCGACGGTGTTGTTCTTCAGTTGCTGGCGGTCGATCGACTGCACGCCGAAGGCCATTTGCGGCTGGTGGTCAATCAGGATCAACGCGGAGTTATTCGGGTTCAGCAGTTCGCGAATAGACATGACAAGTTCCTTGAGTCTGGATTGAGGAAGCCGGCGCAGACAGCTGACCGGCCGAGGGCTAGTCTGTTGCTGCTTATCCAGCTAAACAATTACCTGGAATGGGGACTTATTGATTCCGTATTGGGGACAGTGATGGATCGAATCGATTGCATGCGTACTTTCGTTGCCACCGTGCGCCATAACGGCTTCGCCGCCGCTGCCCGATCGCTGGACGTGCCACGCTCCAAGGTCAGTAAACAGATTCAGGCGCTGGAAGACAGCATAGGCGTGCAATTGCTGTTACGCACAACCCGCAGCCTGCACTTGACCGAGGCCGGCGCTGAGTATTTCGATGCGGCGCGTGAGGTGTTGGCCTCGCTGGACGAGGCTGAGCAGCGCGCCCGTGAGGGCATTGGAGAGTTGCGTGGGGTGTTGCGGATCAATGCGCCGATGTCCTTTGGTTTACGACGGTTGGGGCCGTTGGTTCCGGTATTCCACGCTCTGCACCCGAAAGTCGAACTGCAACTGGTGCTCAGCGATCAGCAGGTCGATCCGGTGCGCGGTGGTTTCGACGTCACCATCCGGATTGCCAGCCTGCCGGACTCGTCGCTTCTGATCCGTCCGCTGGCGCCGGCTCCGCGAGTGCTGGTGGCGTCGCCGGGTTATCTGGCGCGATCGGGTACGCCGCAAACACCACAGCAATTGAGTGAGCACCCGTGTCTGGGTTACTGCTACTTGCAGAGTGGTGTAAGCCTGGCGTTAAGCAAAGGTCAGGAGACCCAGCGTGTGCAGATGAGCGGGCCGATGAACGCCAACAACGGCGATTTGCTGGCCCAGGCGGCAGAAGCGGGGATGGGGATTGCCTTGCTGCCGAACTTCATCGTCGACGAGGCGCTGGCTGCAGGCCGGCTGGTGACGGTCCTGGCG